>CBIHQL010000086.1:0-11074 GCA_966211855.1 uncultured bacterium | reverse complement strand
ATGCTCAACCATCCCGAGTACCTACAGCACCAACGCTGGATGTTGCGATCGCTGGAGTTGGCGGCGGCGGCTGGGGCTGCGGGGGAGATTCCGGTGGGGGCGGTGATTGTGGGGCCGGATGGACGAGCGATCGCTGAGGGCGAAAATCGGCGGGAGCGGGATTGTGACCCGACGGCTCATGCTGAGGTTGTGGCGTTGCGGCGAGCGGGGCAGGTGTTACAAAATTGGCATTTAAATGGCTGTACACTTTATGTCACTTTAGAACCTTGCCCAATGTGTGCGGGGGCGATCGCGCAGGCTCGGTTGGGGTTGTTGGTCTATGGGGCAGATGATCTCAAGACGGGTTCGATTCGCTCGGTGCTGAATATTCCTAACAGTGCGGCTTCGTTTCATCGGTTGCCTGTTTTGGGGGGCATTCTCGAAACGCCTTGTCGAGAGCAGTTACAAGCTTGGTTTGCTGAGAGACGGCGATCGCGTCATGGCGGCTCACTGCCCTCTACCTCATGACAGCACTAGAAGTGTCCCTGTAGCAGAAGACAACGCCAGCAAAAAACTCTACGTTAAGTTCAAGGATTGCTCTACTCATAGCTGTTCTTGCAGTTGCTCTCGTTCTCTTCCCTACCCCGATGATTTCGTTAGACTCCATGCTCTCGCTTAACTCTTCTAGATCAGACTCAACTCCTCAGGCTAAAGCGTCTCGCCATCCGCAGCAGCCTTCGACTGTCACTCATCCTGCTACGTTGTCTACCGGAAGTGTGACTTCTCGGTTTTCGCCTTGGTTACTACCTTGGGTCTACCCCCTGGGCCGGCATGTGGTCTTACCGGGCTATTTCGGTCAGATTCGCGTCGTTGGTCAAGAAAATTTGCCGACTGAAGGCCCAGTCATTTTGGCTCCAACTCATCGCTCGCGTTGGGATGCGCTGATCGTGCCTTACGCAGCGGGGCGAGATATCACTGGGCGAGATCTGCGGTTTATGGTTTCGGCTGATGAGGTTAAGGGTCTGCAAGGGTGGTTTATTCGTCGGTTGGGCGGCTTTCCAATTAACCCCAAGCGTCCGGCGATCGCGAGTTTGCGACATGGGGTTGAGTTATTAGAAAACCGCGAAACGCTGGTGATTTTCCCTGAAGGGGGTATTTTCCGCGATCGCGAAATGCACCCTCTCAAGCCCGGTCTAGCCCGCATTGCCTTACAAGCCGAATCTAGTCAACCAGGGCTGGGAGTGAATGTTGTGCCAATTAACATCCGCTACAGCGATCTGTTGCCGAAATGGGGGTCAGATGTGGATGTGCAAATTGGCAAGCCCCTACAAGCCAAAAACTACGACCTGACGCATACCAAGGCCAGTGCTAAACAGCTCACGGATGATTTAGCGCACGCTCTTCAGCAACTCAACCCTGATACTCGCTCGTAAATCACTGCACTACACACCTAGAGTTAATTGCCAACCCTTGAGTGTGCCAGTATCCGAGGCGGCACAGTCAACAACCCAGAGTTGCCAGCGTCCCGCGACCGATTGATTGAGTAGCTGTCGCAGGCTAGGGGTCGTTCGTAATGAGTAGGTGGTTTGCAATTGAGTCCGTCGTCCCAAGTTGCGACTTTGTAGCAAGACTGTTTGTCCTTTGGGTGCTACCAACCGAATTTCGATATCGCTCAAAAAACTGTGCTCTAAATTGACGGTGACTTGGATCTCGCGGAGCAAGCTCGTGTCATTAATGGCGATCGCGCTCGTCACCCCATTGAGATCGTTGTCAGGAATCGCCACGCTCGTATCATTGCGTCCCTGAATCTGCCGAGAACTGCTCAGGGGAGTCGCAATTTGCCGTTGGGCTGCCTGCACTGCCTTAAATGCATTGACTTTGCCATAGCCAAACCACTGCGAGTGCCCATTCGCTTCATAGGTGCCTTTGCGAAAGCCAAACTGTGGGTCGGGATCAGGGTCAACAATCTTATCAGCCGTTTGCTGGAGAATCTGTCGTACTTCGGCTGCGGTTAAGTCAGGATTGACCGACAATACTAAAGCTGCCACTCCCGCCACGGTTGGGCACGCACTTGAAGTTCCGCCAAAATCACCTGTAAAGTTGCTGGCATCGTAACCCGCCTCACCCAGTTGATCGGCAGTAAACACGGCTTGCCCTGGTAAATAACTCGTGACTTCTGGAGGGGTGCTGATGAATCCGGTTTCTTGCAGCCACATGCCGGGGGGTGCATTGTTACTCGGCGCACAGACCGAAATATTGGTGCCCCAGTTACTATAGGCTGCTTTCTTGTTCAAGCTGGTGCAAGCCGACACAGCAATCACATCAGGATGCACTGCAAACCCCGTCAACCAGGTTGTTGGGCCTCGCAAAATATTATTGGGCCACCCCTGCTCATTTACTGATCCATTGACTGGGCGATTAGCATTGCCGGAGGCGAAAACAATCACGCACCCCTTACCATTCCGGCCTTCTTGAGCAGCGCGAGTCAACGCTGCCCGTTGGCGCAACGACAGAGGAAAGTAAACGGCGCTCGGCCCCCAGCTACAAGAAATCACTGCTGCTCCATTTTTGACAGCCCAGTCGAATATTTGCTCAATCGTCTGGTCATCTAAATAACCGGTGGTGCGGATTGGCATTAAGGCACAACCAGGAGCAACCCCCACAATGCCAGCTCCGTTCTCTTCGGCGATCGCGACTCCAGCACAAGCAGTTCCATGACTGGGTTCGCTATCGTCGGGCAGCGGTAATAAATCTTGGTCACGTAAATCTTGGGGCGCAACGATTTTACCCGGCCCTTGAAAGTCGGGGTGATTGAGGTCAAAGGAGTCATCCACCACGGCAACCACTACGGAACGGTTGCCTCGGGTAACATCCCAAGCTTTTTCGGCAAAAATATGCGAACCCGCTGCTAAATCTTGCCCTCCATTGTGGTTGAGATACCACTGCTTGCTATACAGAGAATCTGTCGGACGGTAATAGGGTTGAGTCCGCATCACAATGTTAGGCTCGGCGGTGAGCACCTGCGATCGCTGCATCAGTAGGTTGGCAAGTTTCACTGGGTTGCCAGGCGATTGAGCCGTCACCCCAAACACAAAGGTATTGGGCACTCCCGCTACAGGTTGCAGACAGCGTAAGTTCATCTCAGCGGCGATCGCGTCTACCTGCGATCGGGTCACTTCGGAGGCAAACTGAACTGTGAGTTGGTCGGTCAGATACACCAATGTCCCCGGATCGTCTTTGACTCGGTAAACATGGCTGGCAAAATCGACTCCTGTTGTCTGCCGCACCTGCTGCATCACTTGGTCGCGTTGAGCCGGATCGACAATAAACTCTGCCGATTGAGCCGTGGAAATGCTGCGATGTAGCTCTGCCGGAATCTGGTTGGCTAAATTTTCTACCACTCCTTGAGAGGTTGGGCGTACTGTAAAGCGATCGCTCACCTTTTCCAGCATTAATTCTTCGCCGCCCCGCTGCAAAATTTTGCCGATGCTCTCTGGTGGTACCCCGGCTGTTGACGAATTAGGCGGGACAGAATTAGGCAAATTTGCATCACTGGTCATGGAGTTAGCTCCTTCGTCACGGTTCGCTACCACTGCAATTAGCTCACAACATCTTCACGTCTCCACAATTTCTGCGGGGTATTTTCAGGTTTACAGCACCGTTTTACCCGACTGCGATCGCAGGGAACTTGGCAGACTCAACCGCAGTCACCCTTACCCACGACACTGTTTCCGGCTGGCTAGTAACTTAAACCTAGCAAGAACCGGCAATGGTAAGATACCCGAAGTTTGAATCTGTCCTGTCTTGCAAATTTGCTAAGTGACTCCATGATCACCGTTGGCTCTGCTCGCTTCCTCCACATCACTGGCTTAGCTGCGCTGCCTTTAGCGACTGCTTTGGCGTTGTTCAGTCCGCTCACTGCTCAGGCACAGGTTACAGAACTGCAACCCGATGCCAACCAGGTACAACCCCTCGACCCCACCGATCCCAACAACGTACGGCCTCTCTCTCAAGACGGCGGCCTGCTCAGCATTACGGGGGGACAACGCTTAATGAACGAGGCTAGCACCGCTGTGTCGGCACAAAACTATCCCCTGGCAACCAAAAAGCTGCAAGAAGCCCGCCAAGTTTTTAACCAAATCTCCAATTTTTATCAAGAACTCGCTTCAAGCTTTTCGGGCATTGATGTTCGTGTAGCCGATAGCCAACGGCGCAAAGCTTTAGAAACGGCTCAAATGCGCGATCAAGCGACCTATCAATTAGCTTTGGTTCACCGCGCCCAAAATCAGCCCGAATTAGCCGTGCCTCTACTCGTGCAAATTATCCGCAGCCAACAGCCGACTCGTGAGTTGGGCCAAAAAGCTTACCAACAATTACTAGAGCTAGGGTTTGTAGATACGCCCTATCCTCGTACCTCTGCTAGTGAGCAACCGACTGCACCCAGCCCCCGCTAACGTCACGCTGAGCAAAATCTGGGCTAACTCAAGCAAACCCATTTTCACCACGCTAGACCTTAGTGCTGCGATCGCTTCAGTGCAACCCACTAAAGCTAGACTAAGGGAAGTTGGAAATGATGCAGAGGAGTTTGAATGATTAGCCCAGAGCAGATTGAGCAGATGATCCAAGCGGCCTTGCCTGACGCTCAAGTGCAACTGCAAGATTTGACCGGGGGCGGCGATCATTTCCAGGCCACGATTGTTTCATCTGCGTTTGAAGGCAAGGGTTTGGTGCAGCAACACCAACTGGTTTACAGCGCCCTCAGACAAGCGATGTCTTCTGAGGCCATCCACGCCCTCTCTCTCAAAACATTTACCCCACAAACTTGGGCCGCATCTCGCCAAGCTTAGGCGTCTCGTAGGCCATTGTGGGAGTATGTCAAACTAGAGCTTAGTAGCAGAAATTGCAGCGAGATTAGAACGAGCCATGACTCCAGAAGTGAAAGAGAAGCTTGATGCTTTAGTCAACAACAACAAAATTATGGTCTTTATGAAAGGAACCAAACTGATGCCTCAGTGCGGTTTCTCTAATAATGTCGTGCAAATCCTCAACAGCATGGGTGTGCCCTTTGAGTCTGTTGATGTGCTGTCTGATTACGAGATTCGCCAAGGCATTAAAGAATATTCCAACTGGCCGACAATCCCTCAGGTTTACATCAACGGTGAGTTTGTAGGCGGTTCTGACATTCTGATTGAGCTGTACCAAAAAGGTGAGCTGCAACAGATGGTAGAAGTGGCACTGGCTTCCTAAATCAAGCCGTTGCTCACAACTGAAATTAACAAAGGACAGGGGATTAGACCTGTCCTTTTGCTTTTGTGCCTAAAATTTGGGTTGTTATCTTGAGTGAACTTGTTCGGGCAGCTCAAAGTCTGGCGTTGCGATCGCACTTCTAGAGCCAATCGGCAACATCCACCCCATTTGCTCAGATTAGTAATAGTCTCTTTGGGGTTCTACGCTCTCAAAATTAGAGGGGTCGTAGAGGTAGCGACTCACCTCTTCTTCTAAACGATGAATGTGGTAGGGTTCAATCGTGTTACTATGCCGCAGGGAAGCTAGGTAGCCATCGACATAGAGGCGGAGGTCATCAATCCGATAACCCCGATTCCAAAGCTCAGCTAGAGCGTCGGTGAGCTTTTGGTAGTAGCGAATTGAGAGAGTGTCCTGAAGCATAATTTTTAAAGTTAAATCGTTAATTGCGGACGTAGCAGGGTTGAAACACAGGCTAAACTGGTTGCCACAGGACGCGGCGTTTGCAAGATCAGTTCAACCTAACCAGGCAATGCTGCTGCAACAACCGCGAATTATCCTTTGCCAACAGTGGGCAAGCTTCAAAAGTCATGGTCCAGGAAAAGGCCATTCGGTTTCAGAGGGGCGCTAGATCTAGATATTTGTATTCTACCCTGAATCGGTAGAAGTCCTATTCTCCATGAGTTATAAGCTAAAAGTTGGATTGTACTTTCAGTAAATCCGGTCTTGACATAGGCATGGAGTAGCAGCGGTTACAAATCCATGACAAATGCTCTGTTAAGTTGTAGGTCATCGCTCGAAGGGAAGTAAGCCTCTGTGGGAGCTATTAGCGTTCAAATTGTGGAAGGAAACCCGCACCTGCGATCGCTACTCGGTTGGCACCTCCAGCAAGCAGGATACTCAGTACATCAGTCTGCTGACATTCACCAAGCTCGCGAAGTATTCCAAAACCACCAACCTAGCTTAGTCATTCTCAACTCTGACCTGCCCGGAGGGGATGGGTTAGAGTTTTGTCGTTGGTTACAGCAACAGCAACAATCAATGATTTTGATGTTGTCAGCTCGTAATACCGAAACCGACATCGTTGAAGGGCTAAAAGCAGGCGCTGATGATTACCTCACCAAGCCGTTTGGGATGCAGGAGTTTCAAGCGCGGGTAGAAGCGTTGACTCGTCGCACTCGCTCGGTCGTTGCGCCTCTCCAACTTGAATATGGTGAGCTGACTATTGATTTAGTGCAACGTCGTGTCCGTTTTAGGGGCGAGTTGATCGACTTGACGCCTCAAGAATTCAGCTTGCTTTATGTTTTGAGTCAGGCGAGTGGTGCCCCTCTCAGCCGTTCAGAACTATTGCGCCGAGCTTGGCCCGATGAGATCGACAATCCTCGGACAGTTGATACTCATGTTCTGTCTTTACGGAAAAAAATAGAAGTCGATCCTCGGCAACCCAGTTTGATTCAAACGGTGCGGAATGTGGGGTATCGGTTTAATCTCGAAGCATTGATGTCTTCAAGCAACCCCGATTCAGAACAGGCAATGACGGTGAGGCCCGCGATCGCCTCTGTACCCTTGCGGATGACTACTGGCAACCATCAACGCGTTTAAAGTTTAGGCCCATTCTTGAGCGGCTTCGGTCTCAGCTTGAATTAACTCCTGCCGCAATTGAGCCCAGTTGACTTGATCGCTCGGCAAATCTTGAATCAGTCGGCCTTGCTGAAGGTGCAGCATCCGGGTACAGAATTGTTCGGCTACGTCTAATTGATGGTTGACCATCACAATCACGGTTTGGTGAGTATCTGCCCAATCTATTAAAGCTTTGACTACTTGTGTGCTACGCCCCGCATCTAACGCAGAGGTTGGCTCATCTAATAGCAGCACTTTCGGTTGAACCAGCAGCGCCCGAGCGATCGCCACTAATTGACGCTGCCCTACCGATAATTGCAGTTCGTTGCGATCGAGCCACTCACTTGGAATTCGCAGTTGCTCTAACCCAGCACTCAAGCGCTGTTGCATCTCTGCCCGAGGCACCCCGCGTAGTCGCAAAGGGTAGGTTAGCGCTTCTTGCACCGTCATTCCCAACAACTTCGACTCTTGCAGCACTAAGGTCACTTGTTGGCGCAATTGCAGCACTGGAATTTGGCGAATTTCTTGTGAGCCCAGGTAAATCTCGCCTTGAGTGGGTTCACTTAAACGATTGAGCAAACGCATCAGTGAAGTTTTGCCGGCTCCCGATGGCCCGACCAAAGCAAGGCGATCGCCGGGAAGGGCTTCAAACGAAACATCTTGTAATAGATATTGCTTCCCCAGTTTTGCCGCTAGATCAACGTGAGCCAAACGCAGTTGAGCCGCAGTTGGATCAGGAAGTGAAAGATCGGTCTTCATCTCAGCTTCCTAAAGTTGAAACAGTCCAGATCGTCCAAAAATCGATCGCTCCTAGCAACAAGGTCAACCCTAACAAGATCAGATACATCCAAGGTTGAGCCAAGGGGCGCACATCGTTGGTGTCAATCCCGGTTTTGGCTTCTACATACCGCACCAACTTTGCAAACCCAACAATGCGCATTGGCAGTAGATAAGCTTCACCTGACCGACTGAGGAAGTAATAAACCAAACCGCCTTGACCCGTTGAACGTGGTTTTAGCGCTTGCACATCTGCCCAGGCTAACCGCCAACCCCGGCGAAACACCCATGATGCCCAGCCCGGATAGGTCACCTGAATTGCTTCAGCATCTACAATGACCCGTTCGCTCAAAGCGGCATAGAGGGCGATCGCGCCTAACCCAATGCCTACCCATAACCCAGTGGGTGGGACTGGAGCCGCGGTTGCAGTTGCTAAGAAAGGTAACGGTGTTGTCAGTGCAATATACAAGCTTAATAAAGTGAAGCGGATTAAAGGCGAAATCCGAAAAACAGCCGACTCCGGTAATTCTGAAACGTAGGCAGGCTCAATCAACTCCGTTGCTGGCTCACTCGATTGATGGCTCGAAGACACGGCTCTAGCTTTGCAATAAAACTTCTTTTTTAATTTAGGCGATTTTCGATTGAGGCGATGAAGAGTGGGTGGCCCAGTATTTCTACTGGCTTTATAAATTGTGCTCTAGATAACAAAATCTGTTTTCACCGATGTCATCGGATGGCTAAGGCGATTAGATCAGACCTAAGAGGTGATCTACGAGGTAAGCCTTTATGTCTAGTACTGCCATTAAAACGACCACAATTCGCGCACCTAAGCGTATAGATGTTTGTACTGCATCTTTCTTAGCTCAAGACTTAGCAGCCAAGATTCTGACTACAGAAGCGATCGTGCTTGACTTATCTGAGACGCAGTTTATTGACGCTGAAGGCAGCAACGCAATTCTTCAAGGTTTGTTACAGGCCAAACAGCAGCAGGTGAAGTTTGCGCTTAGAGGTGTCCATCCCCAACTTAAGATGATTTTAGAGTTAGGCGGTGTTCTAAAATTCTTTCGCGAAAAGTAACCTGTTTTTTGCTTTAGGCTACGACTGCATCCCAGCTTTGCACCACACAAACTCCTACCTTCTCGGTGTGTAAGAGTCGTTGGATTCGATGCATCGGTAACGCTGCGATCGCATAATCTTGCTTGGTGGCATTGCGTCCTTCTGTGACCTGCTGGCGATAACGCATCACATCGGTCTGATTGAGGAACACGAGTGCGTAACGCCCTTGTCGCGAAACCTCCAAAAGTGGCATTCCACTCGGATCGATGACCACAAAACCACGAGTTACAGGAGGGTAGGACATGACGCTTAACTTCGGCCTATTGCAAGATGTTATTCAGCATAATTACTGAATTTTCCGCAAATTAACTCCCCCATACGGGCGGTTTTTCATAATTCCTTGGTATGAATGGGCTCAAGTGTAAAGATTCTGTCTTGAGTGCAGGGGTTAGGGTAAGTATTTTTGCACCACTGTCCAGCCCGTGACTGAGACCCACACCAAGCCAGCAAATAACAGAGCATTCAGGCTCAGGTGTAAGGGGCGCGCCCAAGGTTGTTGTGGCCCAATCTGGTTGGCACTCCAGGCAGACAACGACACTAAAACGACGACCAATAGCCCAGCAGGTAGGTGCCAAGAATGACCTAAAGAGCCGTAATGCCCTAGCGTACCTACGAGGCCGATCGCTAAGAGCAGCAGCACCAGCACGACCAACACAATACCAATCCAGTAGTGCCCGGTTCGCAGCCAATCGGGGCGGGTTTGGCGCGTGTGTCGCATTTGCCAAGACCACACCCCGGTCACTGCCAGGAGAAGATAAGCCAAGAGGGAGAAGCCCATTGACCAGGCGGCAATTCTCCAGAGCCAAAGAAAAGACGGCAAATTCAAAGCGGCTGATTGTCAACAACGCTTATTTATTATCGTCATTTAAGAGGAAATTCACTATGCATCAGGTGGGAAGTTGGGGGTTCCTAAAAGCTGAAAAATTTATCAAGAATTTATTCAATCTAGACTCGTAATCGTTAAAGCTTGTTGCCAGAGCTAGGTCAAGACTGTTTCAGCGATCGCCCCAGGCACAGCTTCTGGATGTCTCGGATAATCATTAAGAATTTCTTTCTTTTTTTCCTCGATTGCATCATAACTATACGTGACTTCGGCATCGATGCAAAGGTCTTTACAAGCAATTTTGTCTGATAAAATCGCGCTCGCCATCATCCCGGTATGAATCTCCAATTGGGCTTCTGGCAGGGCCTCAAACAACAGCCGCTGTCCTGGAAAGACCACGCGTTCAAAATACCAATTAGTAATATTTGAGATTCGAGCCACTTGAATTTGACTCGTCGCGTTCACGTAGCAGCAAAAAATTCGATGGGATTGGTCGGAGGGAACCGGGTCAAAGAGTTGAGCCATGATCATCAGGAGCTAAAGCTTTGAGGTGTGCTATATCGGAACACTATCACTCTCGATCCCCGGCAGTTGTAAACCTAACTACCAACCCACACTTCCTGCGGGATCTCTATCTAAAGGTACATACAAGTTCACCTAATGTTTTCGTTAGGGCGATCGCCTCTGTCACCTTCGGTCAAATAGTTCCATCCACCAAGCGCTCGGCTCAAAAGTCACCATGCAGAGACGAAAAGTCGGTGGTATCGTAAAGTTATATAAAAACTCTTTCAGAATTTCTGTGAAGTGGAAGTCTAACTAAACTAGGAAAAACCTTGGGTAGTCGCTCGCGATCGCAGTGAGCCCTAACCTAGAGAGTTTGACTTTGTCGGTTGTTGAGACTTTCTGCTTTCACAGTTGCAGAACGCATTGACGTTCTAGTAGACCCCCGCTCATTTCTGAGAAGCGCGGCTGATCAAGGCAAACCGACTTTAAGCTTCGGGCATTTACCTTCTCAACCGTTGCCGTTATGAGACTCACACTGCTTGAATCCTGTGATGAATCATCGAGTTCTCTACGTTCGCCTCCCTTGCAACCCAATTTTTCCGATTGGGGTTGTCTACTTAGCCGACCATGTCCATAAGCTCTTTCCTCACTTAGAGCAACGGATTTTTGATTTGGGGACGATTCCACCCCTAGACTTTGCCTCAGCTTTAGACGCTTGCATTGATGAATTTCGCCCGACCCTTCTAGTGTTTTCCTGGCGTGACATTCAGATTTATGCACCTGTGGGGGGGCGAGGCGGCAACCCACTACAATACGCTTTTGAGTTTTTCTATGCCCGCAATCCTTT
Source organism: uncultured bacterium (assembly GCA_966211855.1). Taxonomy (GTDB): domain Bacteria; phylum Cyanobacteriota; class Cyanobacteriia; order FACHB-46; family FACHB-46; genus CBIHQL01. The sequence goes on along the minus strand of CBIHQL010000086.1, from coordinate 164 downwards.
GGTTAAGCTGCGGGGGGCGTTGGGGGGACTGCGAGTCACGACCGCTTATTACACCGAGTTGTGGCGCAATCTAGGTCTAATTAAGCAAGGTTTGAAGCGAGCCCAAAAATATCACCCTCAAGCTCGGCTAAGTGTGGGAGGGGGGGCTGTCAGCGTTTTCTATA
>CBIHQL010000085.1:0-11100 GCA_966211855.1 uncultured bacterium | reverse complement strand
GCTCCGTAGCAGGGAGGGTTTGGAAGGGTTTATTCTTCCCGCATTTTAGAATTAATAGCCACTCAACAAACCTCGTTGCTTGGCTCGGCGTTCGGCTTGCCAAAATAGCAATACACCGACCACGAGATATATAGATCCGTTAATTAAGGCGATCGCCAACTCGTTCCAATTTAAGGCTTTTCCTTCTGCCATCACCTCTCGTAGCACTCCTGCCCCAGTGGTCATGGGTAGAATTCTTGACAACAGTGTGAGCGGGCCAGCCCCAGTGTCGGTTGGAGCTGCAATCAGAAATAGGAGCGCAAATTGAAAAATACCTAATACTTGCTGTACCCGCTTTAGCAGCAACGCCAAGGCTCCCAACGCAAAGGATAAACCGTAGGCTCCAAGCAAAATACTGCTGAGCGGTAACAATACGCTGAAGCTGAAATTCAGTCGGACTCCTGTAATTGCTAGGATGATGAGCAGTACAGTGAGGGTCAAAGCTAAGCGGAGAGAGAGACTCGCGATCGCCCGCATCAAGAAGACTCGCGAAGCTCCAAAAGGAGACAGAAATAACTGCTCTAGCGTCCCCGTCTGGGCTTCTGACTGGAGGCCAATGGCAATGTCATTCATGATGAAGATCAACAGCGTCCACAGCACATAGCCGACGACGACTGCATCTAAGCGATCGCCAAGCTGAATGGTAGATCCAGCAATGTAACGCGCACTCGAAAACAGCCCGTAAAAGACCAGCGTAATAATCAAAATTCCAGCGATCGCGTCGGCAGGGTAACGGATGAACTGAATCCAACTTCGCCGCAGTTCTGCCCAAAACAAATTAAGCATCGCGCCCCTCCCGCACCAATTTCAAAAAGATGCCTGTCAAATCCGCTTGATCCTTCTTCACCCGCAAAATCGGCAACGGTTGCAAAATAGCAAACACTTGATACAGCGTGTCAGAACCCTGCACATACACAGTTTGTTCACCTTCTACCACTGCACCCAGCGCCGCGATCGCCTGACTCCGCTTAGCATCCAGGGGGCTTTCCAGTTCGATCGTGTAAGCAGAACCAGAAAACTGCCGAATTAATTCTCGTGTCGGTTCTTCGGCAATAATTTCCCCAGATTGGATAATCGCCACGCGATCGGAGAGTTGTTCGGCAATGTCGAGTTGGTGGGTGGTGAGGAGAATCGCCCGTCCTTCTTGAGCAATCTCCCGCACTAATGCTTTGACATTTTCCGTAGCTTCTACATCGAGTCCGAGAGTGGGTTCATCTAACAGGAGAAGCTGGGGTTGATGCACCATAGCCACGGCGATCGCCAGTTTTTGCTGCATCCCACGAGACAGCGCTTGTACTGGAGTTCGGCGTTTATCCATCAAGCCAAACCGTTCTAGCAGCGATCGCCCATACCGTTTTGCCTGACGTTGGTTCAGTCCTCGCAACATGCCGAAGTATTCCAGATTTTCTTCGGGGCTGAGTCGCCAGTAGACGTTACGATTGCCTTCTAGCACGGCCCCCAAAAGTTTCAAGGCACGCGGATCTCGGTGGGGGTCACTGCCTGCAATTTTGACAAAGCCAGTGTCAGGCCGAATCAAGCCCGCAATCATCTTAATGGTGGTAGTTTTGCCTGCTCCGTTTGGCCCTAAAAACGCTAAAACTTCTCCGGTTTTGATGGTTAAGGAAACATCGCGCACCGCTTGAATTTGTTTGCCACGATCGCGATAGGTTTTGCTCAGGTTGTAGGCTTCGAGAGTAATCATGTCGCCTACACTAACCACCCAGTTTCGTCGCGTTCGTGGCGTTCGTGTCGGGCTTGCGCCACAGCTTGCAGTTTCCGAGCCGCTTGTTTCTCGCACCACCAGCGCAACCCTTCAGCAATAGCTTGGTCGCGATCGCTCGTCAGTTGGTCTACTTGTTGTAAGAGTGCCGCATCTAAGGTGACAGAAATCGTCTGCTGTGAAGAATCTACCGGGGACATTTTGAGATTGCCAATCAGGGTCAGGGTTTGCGAAGGCTTGCGATCGCTTTGTTACTATATCAACCGAGAAAAGTGCTCTCTACTCAGTTGCTCTCGGACTTACCTCAAACTGCAATTCCGAGCGGTAAAAACAAACATTGAACTCCATGAAGAAGTTAACTTGCCCTAAAATCAGGGGCACGTTTGTAGCCTGTGTCCAAGCAAAGACAAGTTGTACAGGAGCAAACTGACCGATTATTGCTTGCACCACTACAGCCCTTGCTTCGTATTGGGCTAAGTTGCCTGTTAAGGTTAAAGCGGTTGTTTGACGCTCCCACTTATACCCAAGTTCGACGCCTATGGAGTAAGGCAAAACATTGATGCTTGCTCCTGTGTCTAGTAAGCCAGTTGTGACTACGGATTGTTGCTGATGAACTAAGGTAATCGGTAAATATGGGCGAAAAGCGGCAGCACCTAAGGCAGCGTCAGCCGAGACGAAAGGATACTGCTCCCCGCTATGCATGATCCTGATTTTTGGCTTCTTGCAAAAACTTGAGCATGGTATCCGCTGCCTCAAAAGAATCGTAAGGAGACCAAACAGGATACTCTTGACCAGGTTGAATTAGGTCTGCCTCCTGTTGGGCTAGCTCTGAGAGTAAGAGCTGCATAATGTAGAACTTCTCTGCACGGTCAAGCCCTCGCAGCGTAGCTAGTAGTTCTGCCGAAACCATCTAAAGCACTCCAGTAAGGCAGGTATGCCTCTTCATCCTATCGCGCCTAGTCAGGGGCCACCTGTCGCACCAGCAATACATCGCTTTGTTACTATATCAACCCAAACCGCCTCTCTGAGTCAGCTTACTATCGGCAGATAATATGAACTTTTCAGCCCTGATATGAATTCATCGGTAGTCATCCAAAAGAAAAGCAAGTTAAAGTTTGATTGATTTTACTATGTGTTGATTTTTGTTCTCCAAGATTTCCAGATTTATAAAATATGCTTTTGTACCATGCTGGTGGCGCACAAGATGTTGACTTGATCCGCAAGAAGTTTTCATCTGGTGAATGGACTCAGTTACGTAGCAGTGTTATTCATATTTTGAAATCAAAGAGTTTTAACTATGCAGCCCAATGGTTTGAATCAATTCCTTTCGATATTTATGAAGCAACTAATGGATTTGGGGACGAATTCTCAGCGCTGCATGCAGTCGTAGATTTTGATCTCTATACTAAGCTTGCCGCTTCAAAAGCGGATGTTAATGCAAAATTTGCTTTTAGGAGGATTGCAGAAACAATCACAGAGCTAGGATTTTATATTCGCTTTATTACTGTCGATCTAAATACAGCGAGTGCAGTCAAGTCTGTAGCATCACCATCTCCTCAAATTACTTCGGAAATTTTGGAGCATGCACTTGCTGATGCAGAGCAACTTATTCAGAACCGGAGTGCAGCCAGCGGTGTAGATCGAATCCACACGAGCTTCCATGCTTACCTTCAAGCAGTTTGTAATAATAGTGGCTTGTCGATTCCAAAAGATGCTGGTATTACAAAACTATTTAGAGTTATACGTGATCAACATCCAGCGTTTCAGAAGAATAATGGGGCCCAAGCTGCTTCTATTGAACGGATTGTCCAATCAACTGCCGCAATCCTAGATGCTTTAAATCCAGTGCGAAATCACGCTAGCCTTGCTCATCCTAATGAGCAAATATTAGATGAACCTGAAGCAATGCTTGTTATTAATAGCGTTCGCACACTCCTGCACTATCTAGATCAAAAAATTAAATAAATACACTGATTACTTAACTGAAGAGAAATGAACCTAATATCGCATTTTGCGACGATCGCGAAATATAACGCTTGGGCGAATGTCAGACTCTACAAGATGGCTCGTGAATTGCCCGATGAAGCTTATCGTAAAAACGTCGGGGCGTATTTTGGGAGTTTGGAAGGAACCCTCAACCATATTCTTAACGCCGATCGCATTTGGATGCGCCGGATGACTGGAACTGGAGAGCATCCTGATAAGTTAAACGCGATCGCCTTTGAAGATTTGCCTTCCCTCCAAGCCGCCAGAGAAGCTGAAGACGATCGCATCCTGAAATTTGTTGAAGGATTAACCGAAGCAGACCTTGCTCAAGACTGGAGCTACCACACCCTCGACGGCAAGCCTCAGTGCCAGCCCTTAAGCGAAATTCTGGCGCACTTCTTTAATCACCAAACTCACCATCGGGGTCAAGCTCACGCGATTCTTACCGCTCTTGGTGTCGCTGAACCTGCACCGCTGGATCTGTTGATGATGTTTCGTGAATTAAGGGCTTCGTAGAGTGTTTTACGAGAGTCGATAGAATTGAACAAGCGATTAACCCTGGGGCAAGCCATGTTAAAAACTGTCGAAGGCATTTATCAAAACGGGCAGATTGAGCTTGCTGAGCTACCACAAAACGTCAGCGATCGCGCCCAGGTTCTCGTCACCTTTTTAGAGCCAGGTCAAGTGAACTCTGAGAAATTGCGCCAGTTGATTGACCAGCTAGAGACGATCGCAGGCATTCAGCAAGGACTAGAGGAAGTCAACGCAGGGCAGACTCGACCTGTCGAAAATTTCATTCAAGAAATGCAGCAGAAATATGGCATTTCAGGTTGAAATTACACCCATTGCTGAAGCACAGATCGAGCAAGCCTACCGTTGGTATCGAGAACGCAATCCAGAGTTTGCCGATCGCTGGTTTAGAGGATTAATGAATGCGATCGCGACCTTGCAAGAGAAGCCGCAGCGTTGTTCTTTAGCGGTTGAACATGAGATTTTCTCGGAAGAAGTTCGGCAACTGCTGTACAGAAACGCTAAAAACGTCTACCGCGTACTCTTTACAATTCGAGGGACGACTGTACATGTTGTTTACGTGCGCCATAGTGCTCAAGCCCCTATGACGATTGATGATTTGGAGAATCCGTTCTAGAACAACTAGGTCGCTAAGCTACTGTCACCGCCTTCAAGGATTGTGCCTTTTAAGTTGGCATTTTCGAGGTTAGCGCCAGAGAGGTTGGCTCGTTCTAAGGCAGCTTGGGCGAGGTTGGCGTCGTGGAGGTCGGCGATTGCTAAGTCGGCTCCACTTAAGTCGGCAGCTTCTAAATTGGCACCACTCAAATCGGCTTGGTTGAGATCGGCTTGATGTAGTGCAGCTTGTTCGAGGTTGGCTTCCCTCAAGTCAGCTTGTTCGAGAACTGCTTTTTCTAAAATTGCTCCCTCTAAAATTGCGCCATCAAGAATCGCATCACTCAAATCTGCACCGCTTAAGTCAGCCTGGCTCAAATCAGCATCATTTAGGGTTGCACCGCTCAAACTAGCTTGGCTGAGGTTAGCCCGTCGCAAGTTGGCGCGATCGAACATGACTCCGTGCAACACGGCCCCACTGAGGTTAGCTCCTTCTAATTGAGCTTCGCGCAGGTCGCTCACACTAAAGTCTCTTTCTCCGGCTTCATATCGTTGAATCAATTCTTCGGCTTTCATTTGCTATTACTCTCTCTGTTCTTTGTTAAATAAAGGTTTGAAGTAGAACCTAAAGTCTGGGATCGCTCTGTGATCATTAACCGTAAGCGAGCTGCGATCGCTCGACCCCTCTCCGTAGGTACAGCGGGAATGGTTTTGAATGAGCCGTGAGACATAAACTCCCCTTATGCCTGTTTAGAAGGTGTCCGTCGCAATTTATAGTGGAATTGCAGTCAATTCTTAAGCGATTGTGAAAGCAATTACTCTCCTCGGCTCCACTGGCTCGATCGGTACGCAAACGCTCGATATCGTTTCCCAATATCCCGACCAATTTCGGGTTGTGGGGTTGGCGGCTGGACGAAATGTTGAACTACTGGCGCAGCAGATTCGGCAGTTCAAACCAGAAATTGTGGCGATTTGTGATGAGGAGAAGTTACCTGAGCTGAGAGAGGCAATCGCTGACCTCGATCCGCAACCGATCTTGCTGGCGGGTGATGCAGGAATTGTAGAAGTGGCACGCTATGGCGATTCCGAAGCGGTTGTCACAGGAATTGTCGGTTGTGCAGGTTTATTGCCCACGATCGCCGCGATCGAAGCCGGGAAAGATATCGCCCTCGCCAATAAAGAAACCTTGATTGCGGGTGGCCCGGTGGTGCTGCCGCTAGTTGAGAAACATGGCATCAAGCTATTGCCTGCCGACTCCGAGCACTCTGCTATCTTCCAGTGCTTGCAAGGTGTGCCCAAAGGTGGGTTGCGCCGGATTCTCTTGACTGCTTCCGGGGGCGCTTTCCGCGACTGGCCTGTCGAGAAACTACCTCAAGTGACAGTTGCAGATGCTCTCAAGCACCCCAACTGGTCAATGGGTCGCAAGATTACGGTAGACTCAGCCACCTTGATGAACAAAGGGTTGGAAGTGATCGAAGCCCACTTCCTGTTTGGTATGGACTACGACGACATTGAAATCGTCATCCACCCCCAAAGCATTATTCACTCACTCATTGAACTGCAAGATACTTCGGTTTTGGCGCAGTTGGGTTGGCCCGATATGCGCTTGCCACTCCTCTACGCTCTCTCCTGGCCCGATCGCATCTACACCGACTGGGAACGCTTGGATCTCGTGAAAGCAGGCGACCTCACCTTCCGCGCTCCAGATCACCAGAAATATCCTTGTATGCAACTTGCCTATGCAGCGGGTCGTGCAGGTGGCTCCATGCCAGCAGTGCTCAACGCCGCCAACGAACAAGCAGTGGCGCTGTTCCTCGACGAGAAAATCCGCTTCTTAGATATTCCGCGATTGATTGAGATGGCTTGCGATCGCTACCAAGCGCAAAATTCCTCTACGCCAACTTTGGAAGACATCGTGGCAGCCGACCAATGGGCGAGACAAGCGGTGCTGCAAGCAACTGAGGAAATCAACCAAGGCGATCGCGTGATTTCTCTACGTTAACATCGACTTGTCCCAGTCTTCAGGTTGATAACTCCGTCATGCAACGCCCCTTCCTGTGGAATTTTGCTCAGTGGTTTGGTGCGTTCGCATCGCTTTCTGGACTACTAGCTGCTTGCCAGTTTCCAGGCTCTCTAAATCGCCCATCTACTCCTGATCACCAAGCTGAACAGCTTTATCAGCAAGGCTTAGCTCAATTTGAGCAGCAGGATCATGCTGGGGCACTAGAGCTATGGAATCAAGCGATCGCGCTCAACCCTAATCATGGGAACGCCTACTATCAGAGGGGTTGGCTACATCGGCTGGCTGAAGACTATGAGGGTGCCTTGAAGGACTATAACAGAGCAATTCAGCTCAGTCCTAACTCAATGGTTGCCTACAACAACAGGGGTTTTGTCCGGTCTGAGTTGGGTGACGATCTAGGCGCGATCGCAGACTATACCCGTGCAATTCAGCTCAGCCCAAATTTTGGCGGTGCTTATCACAGTCGTGGTAAAGCACGGTTTCGGTTGCAAGATTATCAGGGTGCAATTCAGGACTACGATCATGCCCTACGTTTGGGTGCTCCTGCTCGCAGAGTATATTACGACCGAGGTCGAGCTTACCAAAGTTTAGGAAAACGTCAACAGGCGATCGCAGATTTTCAGCGAGCCGCTCAGCAGTTTGAGGTGACCCAAGATCAAGCTGATTTGAGTCAGATGCGTACAGACCTTAAGCGGCTTCAAGTGAAACATCAGAAAGATCTCAATCAAGCCTGAGATGAACCAGAGAGTTTGGCAAAGGCATCCTGTACGGCAGCGGGCAAGCGGCGCATAATTTTACCTTTTTCGCGATCGACACCGACTAGGATGACACGGGCAGTGAGGTAGAGTTCTTTGCCGTCGGCAGATTGTATTTGGCAATCCCAGTTGATGCGCACCCCATCCACCTCAGTCATCCGAACTTTGACGATTGCCTCCATGCCCATCCGCAGCGATCGATGATAGCGAATCGAGAGATCGACAACAGGAAGTTCGCAGCCCAAGGCAACTAAGTCTGCATAGTCAATGCCGATCGCTCGCAAGCACTCGACCCGCGCTTCTTCCATCCAAGCAACGTAAGCTCCATGCCAAACTGCGCCTGAGTAGTCAGTATGGTGGGGATGGGCACGGACGGGGTACTCAAACCAACTACCTGAGACAAACAAAGGTGCTTTTTGAATAGCGCCTGAGGTAGGGTCAATAGACTCGATTTGTTTACTTTCTGACACGATCGCGATCGCCTAAAAACCTAAGTTTTGCATTGATTTCTAAACTAATTTTTACATCAACGGCTGAGAATATTTAAGTTTTTCTCGCTCGAATTGAGTTTTCTAATTGTTGCCATTGCAAACCTATAATAATGACCAATTTAACACCAGCCTCTAGTGTGGCGAAGCGCTAATTTTTGAGAGATTTAATTCATAAACTTGACGCTTCTTAACAAGGCGCAAGGAATCACAAATCTTTAAGTTGATGCAATCAAACACTATCGGTGGCTATTATTTTTTGATAGATGGGCTGCGATTTTGGAGCCACCAGAGCGAGTAGTTTTACATTGGCTCAGCTCTGCATTAAACCTTTATATCCTTGAGCATCAAGCTCAGAAAGCCACACAACTTTGGGCATGAGGCGACACCATGATAGAGAAAATTTTGTTGGCTGATTCTGGTAGCGGGCACTCCGAAGAAATGCTCAAAGCTCTAATGGCGATCCCCTCCATTCAGCGAGCATCTGTTACCGTTTTGCATGTGGTTCAACCCCAAATCACTGCCGAAGCCATGAGCGAAAAGCGGGAACAGGGCCAAGCAATTATTGATACAGCCGTGCAAGCTCTGCAACTTGATCCTGCTCATGTAACCACCCTATTGCGGGAAGGCGACCCTAAAAATGAAGTCTGCCGAGTTGCCGATGAAATCGACGCTGACTTGGTGATTATGGGCTCACGGGGTCTGAAGCGCTTAGAAGCTATCCTCGAAGACTCTGTGAGCCAGTATGTTTTCCAAGCGTCTTCTCGCCCGATGCTGTTTGTTCGGGATGATATTTACGTCAAGCAAATCCACCGCGTCATGGTGGCGATAGACGGCTCTGAGTCGGCGAAGAAATCCCTTGACTTGGCGCTCTTCTTATTACGCGATGTTAAGGGTGGTCAGTTGGTGCTGACTCACGTTGATTCTAAGGGTAAAGGTGCTGCAACCTTCTCGAGTCCAGAACAAGACCCTGTTTTGGCTCCGGCAGTGGCAACGGCAAAACGGTTGGGTATTGGCTACCGTTGCGTCTCTACTCAGGGCAAGCCTGGTGAAGAAATTTGCCGCTTAGCTGAAGAAATGAATGTTGATCTACTCATGCTAGGGTCGCCAGATCGTCGGCCTTCGATCGCGAAAGGTCTGCCAGATATGGATCGCCTGCTGGGTATTTCGTTGTCAGATTATGTTCGAGTGTATGCCAACTGCCCTGTGCTGCTAGAGCGGACTGTAGGTTAAAGCTAAACTCACTCTATGAATGACTGGGCTGGAAAGATCATCTCAAATCTGGCCCAGTTTTTGCTTTAAGGCATTGATATGAGAGTTGGAGCTGATTGAGCTTTTAGGGTTAACCATTAGGGTAAACGCAGTATGGATCGAATGCGGGCACCTCGCAATCGAACTCTCACCCTTACAGAAGCGGAGCGATCGCACTATCAAGCCCAGTTGCTAAAACTAGGAGGGCCATCGGTCGTTGCTGACCTGCTCGACCAAACGATCTGCCAAGACTTGTTTGAAGCTTTAGATCACCTGCCCCTTGAGTTTGTTGATCTGCTGATCGTCGATCCGCCTTATAACCTGACCAAACAGTTTAATCAGCAGTGGGTCAGACAGCGATCGCTTGATGACTATGCTGCTTGGGTCGATAGCTGGCTCTCCCGCCTAATTCCGGCTTTGAAACCCACCGCTTCGGTCTATCTATGTGGAGATTGGCAATCTTCGATCGCACTCTACAATGTGGCTGCACGATACCTGACCGTTCATAACCGGATTACATGGGAGCGAGAAAAAGGTCGCAGCGCCAAAGCCAACTGGAAAAACTGTTCAGAAGATATTTGGTTTTGCAGCGTTTCTAAAGACTATTACTTTGATACCGCTGCCGTACAACTCAGGCGGCAGGTACGCGCACCCTATACCGATATCAGCGGGCAACCCAAAGATTGGGAAAGCACGCCCGAAGGTAACTTTCGCTTAACGGCTGCCTCTAACTTGTGGACTGATATCACGATCCCGTTCTGGTCGATGACCGAAAACACCGACCATCCCACTCAAAAACCCGAAAAACTGATTGCCAAGCTAATTTTGGCAAGTTCGCCACCTGGGGCTGTCGTGCTAGATCCATTTTTGGGTTCTGGTACGACGTCGGTGGTTGCCAAAAAGCTCGATCGCCGATTTGTAGGCATTGAACTAGATGACTACTATGCCTGCTTAGCCTTGAAGCGCCTAGAGCTTGCCGATCGCGATCGCCAAATTCAGGGGTACTGCGATCGCGTCTTTTGGGAGCGCAACAGTTTACCTCGGCAAAAAAGCTACCTGCGCCGACAGAATTTCAATCGTTCTTAATTTGGCTAAAACCCATAGCGTCATGCGACAAAAGCGCCAAGCAAATCAATGACCTGGCGCTCATAATTATCGGACTATTAGTTGGACTGAGGTCAGCCAAAATTTTTGGATGAATTAGTCTTTATTAGCTGCTTGGCTGCTAGCGGTTTGAATATACAGAATTAGCAAGAAAACGGTAGGAACGAGCACAAACAAGATGCTTGCTACAAAGCCTAGATCATTAACTTCCATTAACCCAGCCTCGATGTCATTTCAAAGTTACTAACATGCTCAACCTGCGAAGCTGACGGTTTTACAGACCCGTGGTGCCTTCAGACTTGAGCGTCAGGTAGGCCTCATCTACCCTGTCTCACTTGTATCACAGATAGGTTATCTGCTCACATTTTCGACTCGGGTGTTGTCAGAGGCAAAACGTTTCGTTACAAATTGGATTTTCAGGCGCAGATCTCAGACCCAATCGCGTAACAAAACTTGAAACTTACTTGGGTGCCTTCGGCTTTGTATTGACGCTGACTGGCCCCTCAACCAGAGCTTGGCAGGCAAGGCGATAGTTCGCTGGTTTCTTCTTGAGCTTACGATTTTCAACTTCAGTGCGAGGCGAGAGATTTTCCAGCCCTTCGACAATCTCAA
>CBIHQL010000084.1:0-11155 GCA_966211855.1 uncultured bacterium | reverse complement strand
GTGATTGATTCATCGGTGACATCGGTAATCACAACTGGGATCACCGCGCCACTTTCTTCACGAACTTGCAGTTGTTGACCTACAGCGGGTTCGATTTCAGTAGGAAGCTGCTGGCGATCGACTTCGATGACCATTTCTTCGCGGTAGGGGCCATAAGCGCGGTCGAAGGGAATCGTCTCGGTCTTAGATTCTCCAGGGGCCATACCCAGAACTGCCTGCTCAAAACCAGGAATCAAATCGCCTTGACCCAGTGTAAATTGCAGAGGCTCACGGTTAGCCGAGGAGTCAAAGACCGTACCATCTTCTAGACGGCCTGTGTAGTGGACAGTAACAGTATCACCAACTTTTGCTTGTGTTTGTGTCATTGAAGTGTCTCGTAATTAACTTTGAAAACTACGGCAGAGAGATAAAAAATTACAGATCAGCGAGATAAAGTGATCGGATCTGAAATGACGCTGAGCAGATTCTTTTAAGTTAGCGAATTTAATCTTTTAATTGCCTATCTTTTGGATCAATTTAAGAATTGCAATCTGAGAATTGATGCGATCGCAATCGATAAATCGGGAGAGTCTAGATCGAGGGCTAAATCTGCTTTTGTAAGTTCAGAGTCCTTTGTCTACATCAACAAATGCTGATTGGCGATTGTGAGCTTTAGGGGTTTTTCTCTAGCTTAGCGCACTCTACAAAAGCTTGCAGGGTAGGCAGTTAAGCGATCGCAGTCTCGCTACATTCAGAATCTCAATAAAAATTGAGAATTTCTGGAAAAAAGGCTAGAACACCGCTCCATGCAATGCTCGATAGGAGCTTGAGATAAAAGATAGCTAGATACTAAAAAAGTAAAAATTTTTCAAGCAGAAGTGCCTCATTTTAGTTTGGACAAGAATATGTCATAAGTTGAATTTATGCTTTTGTTAAAATTGACAAGCTTTGCTCAACGCTCTTGCTTAAAATAGAGCCTCAATAGGTAGAAGCATCAACCTCGACCGATGGTTGCTTCGAGACTTCGGGATCAAGGAGGGCAGGAATTTGGACAGTAAAAGTCGCTCCTTGTCCTTCTCCGGGGCTGGTTGCAGTAACGGTGCCCCCGTGAAGCTCTACTAAATGCCGAACGATCGCTAGACCTAACCCTAACCCACCGTGCGATCGCGTCATGGTGCTATCGGCTTGACGGAAGCGATCGAACACATGAGGTAAAAAATCAGCATTGATGCCTTCGCCTGTATCCTGCACTTGGATTTGCACATGGTTCTCTGCTTGGGTCAGGCTCACCTCTACACGACCTCCGTTCGGGGTAAATTTGATGGCATTTGACACCAAGTTCCAGACAATTTGTTGCCAGCGATCGCGATCGCCTAATACATTGCTGACATTGGGACACAGATGAGAAATTAAGCTGATAGATTTCGCCTCAGCAGCGGGGCGCAGACTGTCTAACGCGGTAATCACAACGGGAGCCAAGCTGATCGGTTGCACATGCAGTTGGAGCTTGCCTTGCACAATCCGCGATACATCTAAAATATCTTCAATCAGTTGAGCTTGCGATCGGGCATTGCGCTCAATCGTCTCTAAAGCACGTTGGGTTGTGGCAGCATCAAAAGACCGGGTTTGCAGTAAGCGTGACCACCCTAGGACTGAGTTGAGGGGCGTGCGTAACTCATGAGAAAGAGTTGCCAGAAATTCATCCTTCATGCGGTTAGCGTCTTGAGCTTCTTGGTAGAGGCGAGCATTTTCGACTGCTAAAGCCGCACGACGGGCTAAATCTGTCGCGAGTTCTAGGTCTGACGAGTTGTAGCAGCGATCGCAATCAGTAATCGCGAAAGAAATAATGCCGATCCGTTGGCTGGAGGCAATCAGAGGCACAATCATCACCGATTTTGGCCCTAAGCTTTGAATTAAGCGTAAGTATTCTGTAGTCTCTGTGGCAGCGGCGATCGCATCTTGAGAGACTTCAGCCATTAACATCGGCTCACCCGTTTGAATAACCTCGGCAACCGGGCGTAGTTGGCTGAGCGTTAACGGATAATGCCGCTGAATTTGCCACGCGAACGCTTCCTTCACAGGATCGCGGTGAGCCACAGTGAGAGGTCGCAATTCCTCTCCTGGTTCCAACATATCGATCACGCACAGATCTGCCAGATAAGGGACTGCAAGGCGGGCAAGGCTAGTCAGTGTCGCCTCATAGTCAAGCGAAGAAGCCAAGACTGCACTTGCTTGGGCTAAGAAAGTAGATCGTTGTTCTGCAGCCTCCGCAACAGCCCGAGCCGTTTGCTCGCGAATCAATTGAGCGCGTTCTTCTTCGGCTTGTTTGCGCTCGGTAATATCTTGAATTTGGGCAATAAAATGAATCGGCTCACCCTTGGGCTTATGGACTAGAGAGAAATTGGAGAGCACCCAAATCGGATGTCCTTGTTTGTGCAGATACCGCTTTTCGAGTTCGTAGGTTTGGATCTCCCCGGTCAGAACTTGACAAAGATAGGTGAGGTCGTGGTCAAGATCATCAGGATGGGTCAGTGCCTGAAAGTTTGTCGCCCGCAATTCCGCTTCGGTATAGCCCAGCATTTGGCACAGCGATCGATTGACCTGCAAAAATTGACCATTGGTAGAAATTAAGGCCATGCCGACGGCTGAGTCATGAAAAGCACTCTTAAACCGTTCTTCACTAGCTCGTAAGGCAGTCAATGCCAAGCTGTTCTCCATGACCATAGTTTGTCGAGCTTCAAACTCAGCGGCATGAATCACAGCAGCTGCAATGAACCCAGCCATCATTTGCAGGGTATGAGCATCTTGATCACTAAAGGCGTTAACTTCGGGTGAGAGTACCTTTAAAACACCAGAAATTCGGCGCTCGTAGCGAAGCGGCACTGCAATGAGCGATCGCGCCCCCACGTGGCGGTAAACATCATCACTGACCCGGGTATCAGCCTCGGCATTGTTGCAGCGCAGTACCTCACCCGACCGAAAACACTGACCCGAAAAGCTGCCCTCCATCTTGACCCGCAGCCCTACGTGAGGCGCAGCACTACCACTGGCAACGCGATAGACCATATCTTCACCATTCGGTAGCAAGATCACCGCTCCACTCGCACCTGTAATCTTTTGCGTCCGTTCGGTGATCAGATGCATGACCCGCAGCAGATCAAGTTCAGCCGTTGCAATATCGTGTTGAGTGGCAATCACCGCAGCAAGCCGTTCAGCATCTCGACGCAGCCACTCCTCTGTCTTGAGGCGCTCAGCAATTTGGGCTTGTAAAACTGTGTTTGCCTCTGAAAGCTCAGCCGTACGCTTGGCAACTTCCTGATTTTGCTGTTGAGATTTTAACTGGGTAATGAAGCTATGCTGTTGAGCTTTGTGCAGCGCTGCACTCAAAAAACTGATCAGACTGCCTTCTAAAGCAAATAATCCTAGTCCTAGGGTGTCTGTAGCCGTTTGAGTGACAAAAGAATAGGCTGGTGTTACGTAGAAAAAAGCATAGGCCAGCGTGGTTAGTGAGGTCGCTAAAAGCCCTGGCCCAAAGCCACCGTACCAAGCACTAATAATGACTGCAATAAATAGAAATAAAAATGGAATTTGAGTTTCAATCAGATTGATAAAAAATGGATGGAGTAATAGGGTCAAACTAACCCCTAAAACAGCCACCCCGTAGCGCAGCCAAAAAGGACAAGAAGCAGGAAGCATTGTTCGGTTTAAGAGGGGGCAAATAGAGAGGATACATATCAGCGTTTGCGAAAAAGATAAGAGTAGGTGTCAGCACCTGAGCGCAAGTTCAGATATGCTTAGACAGCTAATAGATCAGGGTTCTTTATACTGATGTCTTTACAGTAAGAATTGCACCCCTCTAGTGTCTTCTGCCTTTGGTGAAGTCTTCAAAAATGGGCAAAACTGCTTCTTCTGGGAGGTTTGAGGGCTACGCAAAATTGCAGAGAGGTGGTAATCCTGCAAGTTATCGTTTGCGATCTGCCCTTGTTATGCCAGTCAGTCAATTGATCCGGAGTTAAACAGTCAGAACATATTCAGTAGGGGCGATCGCACCAAAAAGCGTGTATGGTAGGCACTAATCCATGCTCTCCGTCTTTCCACATAGCAGAACTCTCAATGTCAGACGCTACAATCCACATCAACGGCTTCATTTGGCAACTTCAGAGGATAGTGATTCCTGCACTGCATCTGCCAACGGTGGCTGAATCGTAGCGGCTTTGGCGAGGATCCTTTATGAACCCTGTGACGGCATCTCTTTATTGCCCTAACCCAGCTTGTCAGGCTCTCAACTCCGAGAATCAAAACTTTTGCCAACAATGCCGATCGCCGTTGCCCAAGCGCTACCTCTGGGTTGTTGGAGCCGGTATAGAAGCTGCTCAGCCTGGTGAGTTATTAGGCGATCGCTATTGGGTCAAAAGCCAGCGGGTGGTGCTAGACACAAAACCGGGGCTCTTGCCAGAGATGCCAACTGAGATTTCTGCGGCGATCGCACCATATTTACGGTTGTTTGGTGAGCCGCTGCATATCCCACAGCTCTACGGGCATGTTGAGACGGCAACGGGAGCTTATTTGTTATTGCTAGAACAAGCGCCCATTGATCTTCACCGCTTGGGTGCTGCGAGTGGGGCGATCGCTGATCCGCTCTATCCGGCTCTACTAGATGCCTGGAAAACAGCCCCGGCCCTCCGACAGCTCAATTGGCTGTGGCAGATAGCTCACCTCTGGCAACCGCTGAGCCAGGAAGGGGTAGCGAGTAGCTTACTAGATCTCTCCTTGCTGCGGGTTGAAGGGCCATTAGTTCGCTTGCTAGAGTTGCGATTTGACTCAGCAGGCATTAACTTAGCGCAGTTGGGTCAGTTATGGTCACAGTGGGTGCCGAGTGCTCAACCCGAGATCGCTCAGTTCTTTGCGGCTTTGTGTCAGCAGCTAATTAGAGGCCAGGTTCGCAATGCGGAGCAGTTAGTCACCTACCTCGATCGCGCTTTGTTAGTGGTAGGGCGATCGCAGTCTCGGCTGTTGCAAATTGCCACTCGCTCTGATCAAGGGCCGAGCCGTCAACGTAACGAAGATGCTTGCTATCCGGTAAGTGGGACAACGTTTTCGGTGCATCCCCATCCTGCCGAAGCCCAAAAAACATTAGCGATCGTTTGTGATGGTATTGGCGGTCATGAAGGGGGAGATGTTGCCTCTCACCTAGCGATCGAAACGATTAGCCAGCGCTTGCAAACCCTCCTGCAAGAAGTCATTTTGCCGCAGCCACCGACGTTAATGGTGGAGCTAGAGAATGCGGTCTGTATTGCCAATGATGCGATTTGCCAACGCAACGACCAAGAACGACGGCTCGATCGCCAGCGGATGGGCACGACCATTGTGATGACGTTGGTGAACAACCACGAAATTTATGTCACTCATATTGGCGACAGTCGAGTCTATTGGATTAACCGCACAGGCTGCTACCAAATTACAGTCGATGATGATGTGGCATCGCGAGAAGTTCGTCTAGGCTACACACTGTATCGAGATGCTTTGCAACAACCGATCGCAGGTTCCTTGGTGCAAGCGTTAGGCATGAGCAACTCCAACAGCTTGCATCCGACAGTGCAACGGTTGATCCTCGATGAAGATGGTGTCTTCTTGCTGTGCTCGGACGGGTTGAGCGAAAACGATCGCGTCGAAGAATATTGGCAAACAGAAATTCTGCCACTGCTCGAAGGGAAGACAGATGCCAATTCTGTAGCGCAACGACTGGTTGAGATTGCCAATACCCGGAATGGTCACGATAACACGACGGTTGCTGTAGTCCATTGCCAAATCACAGAGCAGGCTGCCAGTGGCGAAGTACCCGTTTCGCTATTAGAAGATGCCGACCCTGAAGAACCCCTTGCTAGAGACACAGTCAATGTAGGAGCGATCGCGCCACCGAGTCATGCTGTCAACCCCGCCATTACGACCCAAAAAACGCAACTCATTCGCCCCCCTCAGCGATCGAGCAGCTTACCCTACCTCTTACTAGGTATTCTGGTGTTGCTAGGGTTGGGTGGAGTCTTGGCTTACCTGCTGCTACCGAGTTTCAGCTCTCAAGTGGATCAGTGGATCGGGGTGACACCCCAGCCAGAGCCTACTGCTGCGCCACCGCTGCGATCGCCGACTCCAAGCCCTACCGTAGCCGTATCTCCAGCTGCCTTAACGACAGGCACTCTGGTACAAGTGCGCTCTAACCCCGAAGCCCCAACTCCAGGTGAGCTTCAGAGTCCTTTTGTGACATTGTGGTCGCAACCTGGTTATGGCACTACCGCTCAGGGGACGCCTGCCTCTCCAGCGATCGCCAGCCAACAGGTACCTGCGGGAGGGCTTTTACAAGTTGTCAGCAAACAAGTAAACCCAACCCAAGGCAGTTGGCTGAGGCTGAAAGTGTGTTCGCTACCGAGCCGTGAGCCGGGAAATACCACAACAGCTAGTCCTGAGACTTCTGCTACACCCTCTGTGAGTGAGTCACCTGCACCGGAAGCCAGCCCCAGCCCAACGCCCAACTCACCTGGATCACCGCCATCTTTACAGCCCGGAGACAGCGGTTGGATTGAAGAATCAGTATTGTTGCCTTTGATTACAGCTAACCCACCTGTGCCACCCGATCAAGCCGGAGCGTGTACACCTGCGACTGCCAGTGAGCCCGCGCCTTCTGAGGAAACGCCAGGAGCATCAACCACACCCCAAACTCAAAATTCAACTACCCCACCCTAGCCTTCGGCTTTGATGGTGGGGATTGTATCTGGACTCCACCGCAACTCTAAGAACCTCGAAAGACTCTTAGCTTTGGCTTCTTTGTCCGACACATGAGGGACGGCTGAAAAACGCCCCGTACTCATCCAGTCTTGCCGGACGAGCAACGCTCTCAATGCAATATTTCTAGCGCCCGTCAAATCAGCGTGAAGCTTGTATCCGCAACACTGGCACTCGAAATTTAGACCTTTGTTCGGTCGGTTTTCTCGCGCTGTATGACCACACTTTGGACAAGATTGGCTGGTATAGTCTGCCAACACTTTCACCGCTAGACTGCCATGCAAAACGGCTTTGTAGTCAATGAAAGAATGCAGTTCAGCAAATGACCATTTTGCTGTGTTGCGGTTCGCTCTACGTTGCTTCTTGCTTGCTCGTTTTCCCGTTTTGGTTAGGGTTCTTTCCCGAATATGGGTGAGTTGCTCCAACCCAATCAGGGTGTGCGGTTGTGCAAGCTGCTTACTGATTTGGTGGTTCACATCGGCGCTAAACCGTCTCTCCCGTCCTGACAATGCCGCTAATCTGCGCTTTGCCGAACGGGTGTCTTGACGCTGAAGTGATTTTCTGGCTTTGTGATAACGCTTGGCCTTGTGTCGAACCTCAGCGCCCGAAAAGAATCGAGCCTGATTATCAACACTCGCGGCGGTTGCAAGATAGCGCTGACCCACATCTACGCCCATCACTTGATTTAGAGACTCTGGCATGATGTCTGGGATTTCAAGTTCCAGACTCACCAGTAGATAGTAGGTTTTCGAGGACTTCTGGTAGTAGAGTTTAGCGGCTCCAATCTTCACGCCATTCCGAATCCAGTCGTGGTGTTTAGTGTATCCCTCATAGGGAACCACGACTCGTCCTGATAGCGTGTTGATGCTAACTTGCTGATCCTTCTTAAACGAGTAATCACGCTGGTAGTTCAGCGTACAAGTTCTTGATGCAAACTTGGGAGCTTTATCGAGTCCCTTGTACCGCTTCTTCGTCCATCCAGCTTGTCTTGCTTCGGTATTTTGTTTCACCTTTGTCCAGAGGGCTTTGTAGGTTGCTCCTACTTGTCGAGGAACATTGCAAGCCATCTGTGCAGGCAATCCAAACCGAGAGCGCAAATCCTGATAGACCAGTTTTTGCAGCTTTGCCCCACTACTCGTTTTGCCGTTATCAAATGCAATCTGGGAAGTGTAGTTCAAAGCATCCCGATACGCTAACGACACTTCGCGCAAAGCAGATTTCTGCTCTGAGGAGAGGTGTAGTTTTAGCTTGGCGGTGATGACTTGTTCCATAATCTTCACGAGATAGCTAAGATACTCTAGCTCGTGAAGATTAGTTGTGGCAAGCGGTGAGAGATGGCTCATTCCGCTTCGCTTCAATCGCACGGCATTCCTCCCCACCTTGCTCGCTCCGTACCTCGCTGCGCTGGTACTGCGTTCGCTGAAGATGGGGATTCCTGCCTAAAGTCGTTGAACAGTCCAGCTAGCAAAGCAGAGGTCTCTAATTTCACCCCTAACTAACCACAAAATCTTGTAGGTTTAAATCTACTAAATATCTGCTATATTCGCGCTAATTCAGGTGAGCTACTCGCTTCAGCCTGACTCAACCGCGTCTTAACAATAGACCTAGGCTCAAAAACCCCAAAATGCCTACATTCCGGCAAAAGTGACAGATTCCGGATCTGCCAACCTAACCCGGTAGGAAGTAAAGATATGTTTGAAGTCACAATTTTGAGCCTATTTGTCGGCAGTCTGGGCATTCAAGCAACTCTTTTAGGGACTTGGATGCGGTGGCAACAAGTGGTTTTAGGGCAGCAACAAGAGGAGGAAGAAATTTTGACCCGCTACGACACCAAAGAAGATGCTGCAACCTTAGGAAATGCTGCTGCCACTCCTCGGGTCACCACCAACGGTTCCACCAAAACTTCTCCTAAAGACCCTCGTCTTGCGGGTTGGGAATTTAAGATTGTCCGAGCCCATCGCGATTTGTTTCGTGACCCAGCAACGCTACATAAACTGTGCAAAGAAGAAGCGGAGTCTGGCTGGATTATGCTCGAAAAGCTCGACGATCGCCGGATTCGTTTCAAGCGCCCCCTAGCCCTGCGAGAAATCATGAAGGCCGAATTTCTCCAGCACGACCCTTACCGCTCTTACTATGGCCCCAACGCTAACCCTCTCACTTGGCTAGGGGCGATCGCTGCCTTAGCCGCTATCGTGCTACCTGCTTATTTGGGCTATAGCTTAGTTACCTTAAAATTCAAAGCTCAATCACAATCTGTCGCTCCTAGCCAACCCTTGCGGTCTCTACCCACTGACTCTGCCAACGAAGAGCCATAGAGTCAATTTCTGCGCTTTACAAAATTTGGGATAAAAACTGCCGAGTCCGTTCTTCGCGTGGGTTTTGAAAAAACTCGGTTGGGGTGGCAGCTTCGACGAGGGTGCCTGCGTCCATCAAAATAATGCGATCGGCGACTTCTCGCGCAAACCCAACTTCGTGACTCACAACCACCATTGTCATTCCTGTTTCTGCCAGCGATCGCATCACATCCAGTACCTCCCGCACCATTTCGGGGTCTAACGCCGAGGTGGGTTCATCAAATAACATTACCTTCGGTTGCATTGCCAGTGCCCGGGCGATCGCGACCCGTTGCTGCTGTCCACCCGACAATTGCCCTGGATATTTGTGGGCTTGCTCCAAAATTCCCACCCGCTCTAGCAACTGCATTGCCACTTCTTCTGCCTTGGCTTTGGGCCACTTACGCACCCAAGATGGAGCCAGCGTGATATTTTTGAGCACCGTCAAGTGAGGAAACAAATTGAACTGCTGAAAGACCATCCCCACTTCTTGCCGAATCGCGTCAATATTGCGTAGGTCGTGGCTGAGTTCAATGCCATCTATTT
Organism: uncultured bacterium; assembly: GCA_966211855.1. Taxonomy (GTDB): domain Bacteria; phylum Cyanobacteriota; class Cyanobacteriia; order FACHB-46; family FACHB-46; genus CBIHQL01. Next base: position 1,520 of record CBIHQL010000084.1, on the reverse strand, counting down.
CAATGCGGCCTTGTTGGTAATCTTCGAGAGCATTAAAGGTGCGAATGAACGTAGACTTACCCGAACCCGATGGCCCCATAATCACGACGACCTCACCTCGCTCTACTGTCAGGCTAACCCCACGCAATACATGGAATTTGCCGTACCACTTGTGAACGTTCTCCGCCACGATCATGCTCATTGCTGTGTCCTAGTATGTCCCCGAAATTCTCACAAATTCTGTAACTACTCTTGACTTCGGCATCAATCTTTAGTTGCGGGCTTGACCAGCACCTAGGCGTTTTTCTAAGCGTCGGCTAGCGATTGACATGGTATAGCAGAATAGCCAATATAAGAACCCGACAAACAAATAGACCTCTGCATAGCGTCCCAAAAACTGAGGTTGAGCCAGAATCGATCGCGCAATTCCAGTGAGCTCGACTAAGGCAAAAATAGAAAGTAGTGACGTGTCTTTGAACAGCGAAATAAACTGACCGACGATTGCCGGAATCACTGCCCGTAGCGCTTGTGGTAAGACAATTAAACTCACGACCAGCAGTGGATTTAAGCCCAATGCTCGTGCCGCTTCCACTTGCCCTTTGGGAACTGCTTGTAACCCCGCCCGGATGTTTTCGGCTAAGTAAGCAGCATTAAACAAAACTAACCCTGCGATCGCCCGGAGCAAGCGATCGAGCCGCCACTCAGTTGGTAGGATCAACGGCAACATGACCTGTGCCATAAACAAAATCCCAATCAGCGGCAACCCTCGCACGATTTCAATGTAAAGCGTGCAAAACCAGCGCACCACAGGCAGTTGGCTTTTGCGGCCCAACGCTAACAACACACCCAGCGGAAACGCTAGCACAATACTGGTTACTGCCAGCAGCATGGTCAGCAGCAAGCCATTCCAGAGATTGGTGCCGACGGCTGTTAACCCCCACCCTCCGCCAATCAACCACAACAGTAATGGGAGAGCCAGCAGCCAAGCAACGATCAACCAGCGTTGTAGGTTCTTCCAAAAAGTGAATGCTCCCCAAGAAAGAACAACTAAACTAACCAAGCCCCCCAGGGCTACCCAAAGCCGCCAAACTAAGTTAGGAGGATAGCGCCCCACAAAAAATAACCGCAAGTTGGTCTGGATGACGGCCCATTGAGCCTGGGTGAAGATCCAATCAACGCCAGCTCGCAACCCTTGGTAGAGCAAGACTAGACACACTAGCGTCAACAGGCTGTTGTACCAAGTGTTAAACAAATTGCGCCGTAGCCAACCGATCGGGGTTGTTTTGGCAATGGGGGGTAGTGATGTATCGGCTGGAGTCATGGTCTAGCGCTCCACCAACTGCACACTACGGTTATAGAGATTGATTAAGGCAGAAATCACTAAACTAATTGAGAGGTAAGTGACCATAATCAACACCATCACTTCCACGGCACGACCTGTCTGGTTAAACGTGGTTGAGGCGACTGCATACAGGTCGGGGTAGCCCACTGCGATCGCCAAACTGGAATTTTTGGCTAAGTTGAGGTACTGATTTCCTAAC
>CBIHQL010000083.1:0-11213 GCA_966211855.1 uncultured bacterium | reverse complement strand
GTTACGCAGCGCTTTGAGTCTCAGCGGGAGTTTCTGAATGCGACAGCGCCCGATCGCCCAGTTAGCCAGATTGAGTTACAAGCGATCGCTGAAACCTGGCATGTCGATTATTACCCCACTGCCGAACCCAGCGTGATTGTCACTGAACAGCCGGGGCAACAGTTGCAAGTGCGGGGTGCGATCGCTCATATCGACCTTTGTCATGCAGCACTCCGACAATGGTTGGCTCACAAAGCTCGTCAGCATTTAGTGCCTGGGTTGCAAGCAGTTAGCAACGAAATCCAATTACCCTTTGCCCAAGCCACGGTACGCGGACAGAAGACTCGCTGGGCTAGTTGTTCGCAGCGTAAAATGATCAGCCTCAATTACAAGCTGTTGTTTTTGCCTGCTGATGTGGTGCGCTATGTGTTTGTGCATGAACTGTGCCACACCATTCACATGAATCACTCCGCCGCATTTTGGAATCTAGTAGCGGAGAAAGAGCCAGATTATGAGTGCTTAGATGCGGAGTTACAAAATGTTTGGCGTTATGTGCCAGCTTGGGTTGAACACTAAGCACGTTACGCTTTGTCAACACATTCTACGGAACTCTATTCATGAACATGTTGGTGGTTAAAATTTATGGCCTGATTTTTCTTTTAAGACATTTATATCTTTGATGGCTTCAAACTCACTCTCTATACGCATATGCTCTTCTTCTAAGCCTTTCAGACTTAATAGAAATTGTTCGAAAGCCTGCTGTGTGTTGAGTAAGCTTATCTCGTTAAGAGATATCTCAGAATCATTCAAAACAATTTGAATCGGTGAAACCCTCTTTGCGTTTAGATTAGTTTGGTTGCTGATATTTTTTATTATGATCCATCCGAAAACCTGAAGTGATTTCTCAGTCCTTTGAATTACGCTTTTTCCTTCACTAGTATCAGCTAAGTCTTTCTGAGCTTTCCAATTGTTAAGCAAATCCATTCCATGTTTCCCTACTTTTTTCAATTTTTCATATCTTTTGTCGTAATCACTCATGCTTGAATCGTTACAGCAGATTAAATACTCTACATTATTAAGCCAGCGGATCAGCTCGATATCCCAGCTTTTAATAGTATATTTTTTGTGCTCCTCTTGTAGCAAGTTGTCTGTTTTTTCTAAAAGCTCTTTGTTCTGCTTTAAAGCTTTGATTTGTTTTGATTCGATTTGATATGAATTACTTGAAAGTTCTTCTAGTTCACTAATGTTTCTCAAGATTTTATTGATTTCTTGACGTGAATCATTGATCTCAGATAAACGACTAGCAATAGTTTTCTCTTTTTTCCATAACGAGTCATATTGAAGGGCTTGTTCTTTTGCTTGCTCTACAAAACCCCTAGTTATTGAATAGAAAAGTCCCACACCAATTATTGAGAATATTACAAGACCGATCACTCCCCCAAGTATAAATATGCCTGCGACTGCAATGTTGGAAAAAACTGACCACCAAGTAGATATAGTTGGTTGAATCATCTTGGTAGCTTCAATAGCTGTTAAGTAGCCACCGATGATACCTGAGCTAACGGCGGCAAAGATACTCCATTTAGTAATGTCATCATTTAAACTTAAAATTATTCCTCGTGAGTAGGGATTGGGTATGCCACAGTTAGGACAATTTTCAATTTTAGAGCCCTTATTATTAATGACAAAAAATCCACATGTGTGGCATCGAATGTAAGCTGTCATTTTCTAATTCCTTGTGAGAATATTGATTAAATAAGGGTTTCTGAAATCCAAACCACTACTCATCAAAATACTAATTTGTTAATGAATGGCTTACTGAATACTATTTGATGAGAATAAAATTCCCTAAAATTGCAATTGTGTGATATTCATTATTAACTAATGGTACTTTGGTTGCGTATAGGCTAAAGAGTAAATAATTACGTCGATTGGTCGTAATCCTGATCGCTGTATCTATTGAATTTTTATTTGTAAAACAGAATGTCTTTTTGGTGATATCTGTAAAACTATCTGAGCCTTTGCAAATTCTTTCTGATGCCCAGTTTAAATAAGAATCAGTTGGTGGGTTTGTAAGAACTAAAAGAAATCCGAAAATAGTTAATCCTGCTAGCGTGATTGGCTTTTTAGACATAAGCTTCTAAAAACTACTTCATTTAGTTAATTCTTCAAGTGCATCCAGCCAATATTGAGAATAATTTAGTTCCGTACTACTACTGCTTAAAGATCTAGACTCCTCGCGATATCTATAGCTAGCAAAGTGAGATTTAAACTTTTCGAGTCGCTCAGCAGCTTTAGGTATCTCTTGTTCTAAGGTATTAAGTTCTTTTTTGAGGTCTTCTGTTTTAGAATCTGATTTGTACTTTGTTTGGATACTGTGGATTTTGATTTCATTGAGGCTATTCTTTGTTTTTTGTATGCAAACTGCAATGCTTATAATTCTTTCTTTGAAAGCGTTAAGATCCGTGATAACTCTTGCTCGATCCTTACGATTTATCAATTTAACTTCAGAAGAAATTTCCTTTTTTAGGCTCTCAATGTAATTCAGTAAAGTAGTAACTTGCCCATGTAAGTCTTTATTGAGTATTACAGGAAGACTATTCGCAATTCTTTTGCTTTTCCACATCCGGCTACGAAGCTCAATCTCTCGACTCCATGTGACACGAGTTAAGAATAAAACTGAGCCGCACCCTACTATTGCTCCAGCGCCTCCATACAAGAGTAGATGTACTATGGCAACTGCACCATAGCCTGCTACAAATCCATTATCATGCCCTTTTTTATATCCTTCGGCATAACCGTTGTTGTAGCCTTCGTTATATCCACATCCGCTGAGCGTAAGGATGATATACCAAAGAAAAAACAGCGTAAATACTGGCTTGCCTTTGGAAGGGTATAAATACATATACTAAAATTCCTTACGAAAAATAATGGAGCCTCTTATAGTAAGAATCTGCTTTAGTAAATATTTTGCACTTCTATAAAACTAACTTTTAGTTAAATGCCATAAAAAATAAGTGTATGAATTATTACTACGCCTATAGTATAAAAATTGAACTATGGAGGTGTCAAGGTTTTCGTCATTAGGTTGACATGTAAGAAAATGTTAAGACTGATTACCCTATTAAGGTAAGTGGATAAATTTATTAAATGCTTCTTAAGATTTCTCTAGTGACTAAAAGAGTCAAGCTAAAAGTGCGATCGCGACTTTGCTGCATCTTCAAAACTGAGTTACTCATTGTATTGAATGAGGAATATTTTGTTGAGGGCGATCGCTAATTGAAATTCTGGAATTGTCACCGTTGAATGCGGTAGAAGAATTTGTTTTTGACTGTAGTCTAAGTCACCTCGATCTCCGCCTTGCGTTAGAGTCATTAAAGGCTAGTGCGTATTGAGTTCGTATCGTTTGAGTTATGGTCGTTTCCTCGTCAGCATCTGCGGTTCCTGATCCGACAAATGGTTTGCCAGAGCGCTTGGCGAAGCATACGGTGCGTTATGCAGACCATCATGCGGTGAGTCGGGATGAGCTGACCCCGATGTTTTCGCAGTATGTCGAGATTAAAGATCAGTATCCCCATGCTTTGTTGCTGTATCGGGTAGGCGACTTTTTTGAGTGCTTTTTTCAAGATGCGATCGCGGTGGCACGTGAGTTGGAATTGGTGCTGACGAGCAAAGACGCGGGCAAGAATATCGGTCGTGTGCCAATGGCGGGGATTCCCCATCATGCGCTCGATCGCTACTGTGCCCAGTTAGTTGAGAAAGGTTATGCGATCGCCATTTGTGATCAAGTCGAAGATGCCGCCGAAGCGCAGGGGTTGGTGCGCCGAGAAGTGACGCGAGTGCTGACTCCGGGCACAGTGATCGAAGATGGAATGCTAAATGCGCGCCGAAACAATTTCTTAGCAGCGGTGGTAATTGCGGGCAGCCATTGGGGGTTAGCCTATGCGGATATTTCAACTGGGGAATTTTTAACGACGCAATCGAGCGAACTCGATCAACTGACGCAAGAATTGATGCGCTTGCAACCGTCAGAAGTACTAGTGCCGACGAATGCGCCAGATTTGGGTGGTCTGTTGCGTCCGGGTGAGAGTTCCGAACATTTACCTGATTGTTTGCCCACTCAGTTTTGTTACACGCTGCGATCGCAAAACCCATTCACTTTAGGGGAATCCAAGCCGCGATTACTCGAGAAATTTAAGGTGCGATCGCTAGAAGGCATGGGCTGTGAGCATTTGCCGTTGAGTGTGCGGGCGGCAGGGGGCTTGCTGGAATATCTCGAAGACACCCAAAAAGAAACCCAGATCCCGCTGCAACTGTTGCGGAGCTACACGATTACCGACTACTTGGTATTGGATCATCAAAGTCGGCGTAATTTAGAAATCACTCAAACGGTGCGGGATGGCACATTTCACGGGTCGCTCTTGTGGGCACTCGATCAAACTGTCACCGCGATGGGCAGCCGAACCTTACGGCGTTGGTTGTTGCAACCCTTGCTCGACATTAAAGGGATTCAAGCGCGCCAAGACACGATTCAAGAATTGGTAGATAACGGAGCGCTGCGAGAAGATTTGCAACGGCTATTGCGACAAATCTACGATTTAGAACGACTAGCGGGTCGTGCCGGATCGGGGACTGCGAATGCGCGAGATTTAGTGGCCTTGGCAGATTCCTTTGAGAAGTTGCCGGAGTTGGCAAATTTGGTGGCTTCTGCGCGATCGCCCTACTTAAAAGCCTTGCAAACTGTGCCGCCGATCTTGGAGCAACTCGGTCAAACCTTGCACGTTCACTTGGTAGAGTCACCACCGCTGTATTTAACCGAAGGAAATCTGATTCGCCCTGGCATTAACCCGCAACTCGATGAAATGCGGCAGCAGGCAGAAGAGGATGTGCAATGGCTGAAAGATCTAGAACAGACAGAGCGCGATCGCACGGGCATTCCCACGCTCAAAGTTAGCTATAACAAGACCTTTGGTTATTACATCAGCATTTCGCGAGCCAAGTCAGAACAAGCACCCGCCAACTACATCCGCAAACAAACCCTGACGAATGAAGAACGCTACATCACGCCAGAACTCAAAGAGCGAGAAGCTCGGATGCTAACGGCGCAAGATGACCAGAAGCGGTTGGAGTACGAAATCTTTTTAGGGCTGCGATCGCAGGTAGGTGAACAAGCCGACTTAATTCGCACAGTGGCTAAAGCGGTGGCTGCGGCTGATGTCTTGGCGGGCTTAGCCGAAATTGCGGTGTATCGCGGTTATTGCCGACCCGAAATTAGGGCTGGACGAGAGATTGCGATCGCGGAAGGTCGTCATCCGGTGGTTGAGCGATCGCTGCCTTCAGGATTTTTCGTCCCCAACTCTACTGAATTAGGCCAAGCAGAATTAACCTCAACGCCAGATTTGATTATTCTTACGGGGCCGAATGCGAGTGGTAAAAGTTGCTATTTGCGGCAGGTCGGCTTAATTCAATTAATGGCGCAGGTGGGTAGTTTCGTTCCGGCTTTCTCTGCAACGTTAGGCGTGTGCGATCGCATCTTTACTCGCGTGGGTGCAGTGGACGATCTGGCGACTGGACAGTCAACCTTTATGGTGGAGATGAACGAAACCGCCAATATTCTCAACCATGCCACGCCGCGATCGCTGGTGTTATTAGATGAAATTGGTCGAGGTACGGCAACGTTTGATGGGTTGTCGATTGCTTGGGCCGTAGCTGAGCATTTAGCCACCGAAATTCGCGCCCGCACTATTTTCGCGACCCACTACCACGAACTCAACGAACTGGCTTCAATTCTGCCGAACGTGGCGAACTACCAAGTCACTGTGAAAGAACTGCCCGACCAAATTATCTTCTTACATCAAGTCAGACCCGGTGGAGCTGATCGCTCTTATGGCATTGAAGCGGGACGGTTGGCGGGGTTACCTACCTCAGTCATCCAACGAGCACGACAAGTGATGACTCAAATCGAAAAGCACTCTCGAATCGCGATCGGCTTACGCAAAGGGGGGCAAATCGAAAATTTAAGCCGCGAGAAAAATGGCAAGTTGGAAGAGGCTCAACCGATTGAACAGTTAGATATTTTTGGAAACTAATTTTGCAGCCTTTTTACTTCTTGATAAACGCTCATGCCAATTTGCAGGGCTTCATTGAGAAGTCGTCCATATTCATTAGCTTGACTATTGACCTCTAAAGTTCTGAGAGTCAAGAGATTATTTTCAATATTGGTAAATAGTTCGTGACGACGAGCAATAAAACTTTTGTGCTGTCGCAAAATCTTTTCGGTCATCAAAGCACAGACTAAACTTTCGCGAGTAATTCGTAGTGCTTCTAATACCTCTTCTCGATTAATTAAATTAGCAGGTAGATGTCCAATGGCTGCTAGTTTGTCAATGATCTCAACGGCTTTGATAACTTCGTTATATTTATCAACTTCATCTAGCAACTTAGCTAGTGAGGCTAAACTTTTTTGCTTACTCCATAGATAAAGGTTCCACCCAACCATCAGAACAACCGCCACGCTTAAGTTGATTTTCAAAAACTGCAAGGCTCGCTGAATTTCTCCAACGGTTTGAGCAGAATTTTGTGCAAAGATATACCCAATCGGTAAGGTGAAGACCAGAATTAATACAAAAACCGAAATTTCTGTGATGCCTAAGAAAATTAGTTTTTTAGGATTTTGCCAAACTGAGGGTCGATAAGTGCCTCCAAAAATTCCTCCTACGAAAATATCGTTGACATCTAAGCCACTTAAAGTTTCTAATTCTCCTTCGCTAATCTTCAAAGCTTTGAGATCAGATTGCATGATGGCATAGCCCTTCGCCAAATAAGTGATTTTGATGATGCGATCGCGAAACGCTTGAGGTCTAGTTCATCAAAATCTCCAACAGTGAGTGAATGACGCTGAGATAAAAACTACCTTCTCGAGGACGAAACAGCTCAAAAGCCTGCCCTGGAGCACCAAAGAAGGGCCGTAGAGTCCAAGCCAGTTGACACCCTACAAAAGCATATAATCCCAGCCAGAAGCGCAAGATATTAGTACGAGTTTTGACTGCTGGATCTACATTTTTGTTTTGGATTTTACTTGACTTCTGATTTGCATCTACAACCACAAAATCATGCTCAATCTTATCTTCCACTAACGGGATTGACGCGGATTCTAATTGCTCTGACTCAGGCCGCATGATTTGGTACAAATAAGAGATCCCGATAAAGCCAGTAAGCGCGAAGATTAATACGTTTAATAAGATAAAGAACTGGTAATTACGAATTGTGATCAGAAAGAACAGTGTTACCGGAGCAAAGCTGAATAAAAGTACAGCTGTGATGGAGATAGCTGTTAGTAGAAGTGCCAAACTTTGACCGATGCTTTGTTTTGAGCCAAAAAAGGCATTAAAAAAGTAGAGAGTAGGAAGACAAATAATTAAAGTAATGAGATAAAGAGCAGGCAATTTAATTGCAGATGCGAAGACCTGGAGCGGGCTGGCAAATGCTCCAATAATGCCGCCATAAATTGCTAAAAAAATAGAACTAGAAATTAATAAAGCTGTGATCTTGGTTTTGAGTCGTACTTTGTGATGAATTTCTGAGACAAAATTTTCGCGATCGCGTAGCAGCGTAATTAATATTGTGAAGAAGTTCATGTCGTGACGCTAGTTGAAATTGAGAATGAGATGAGTTGCGAAAATGACTTGAAGGAGGCTTGAAATTAACGAAAGCCTAAAACCTCTAAAATTGATTGAATAACATTTAAATAAAAGTTTCCTTGCATATCTCGAAATAGTTCAAAAGGTTGTCCGGGCGCACCAAAGAAAGGGCGTAGAGTCCAACCTAACTGGCTACCCACAAAGGCATAAAGAATGAGCCAAGATTGTAAAATTTGTGTGCGGGTTGCTTGCCCTGCTCCATCTTGATCTGATAAGGCTTGAAGGCTGTTGTACAGAAAATTGATACCTAAAAATCCTGTGATTCCGAAAATGATGACATTGAGCAACTTGAAAAACTGATAGTTGTCAATTGTCCCCAAGAAAAACAAGGTAACTGGAGCAAAGCTAAATAGCAGAATACTAATGATTGCGGCTGCGCCTAGCAAAACAACGAAGTGTTTCCCCAAGGTTAATTTAGAACCGAAAATTATATTAAAAAAATAGAGAGTTGGTAAGCAAATAACAAGTGTAATTAGATAAAGCGCAGGTAGTTTTATGGCAGAAGATAACGCTTGTAAAGGGCCAGTAAAGGCACCAATAACAGCTCCATAGATGGCGAATAAAATGGAGCTAGAAATCAATAAAGAAGTTATTTTGCTATTGAGCCGAGTGCCTTGACGCACTTCCTCAACAAATTCCTTGCGATCGCGGAGCAGCGTGACCAGCACCGAAAAGTAGTTCATAAAATTCACCCAAACAGGGGAGTTTATCGAACTACATGAGTGCTGTTATAGATTACGGAAAAGTTGAGGTCGCTGATTAAAATTGATTCCAGGTCAGGCGATCGCTCAATTTCACTCAAATGAATGGCGATAGTCTTGCTTAAAGCGCCAATTCAGCCAATCCTAAGTAGTGAATTCCTTCAGGCTTAATTTCAAACCGACAAGCCAAAACTTCTAGCCCTTGAGCGATCGCCTCTCGTAATAATTTGCCGTAGGTTGGATCGCGATCGTCACCGGGGGCAAAGTGCGTGCAATCGCCTCGGTTGATGAAATATAGCATCACGGGACGCACCTCTGGTAAAAGGGAAACCAACTCGCGAATGTGTTTCTGACCGCGTGTAGTCACAGTGTCGGGAAAGCGCACCAAGCGATCGCCTTCTGACCAGGTGGTGCTTTTGACTTCTAGATAAATTGGGCGCTCTAACTTCTCGCCTGTGAGCAAAAAATCAACACGGCTTTTTTCTTGACCGTAGGGTACTTCAACTCGAATTTCGCTGTAATCACCCAATTCTGGAATTAACTTGTTTTCCAGCACTAACTTGACAATCCGGTTGGGCATCGCCGTGTTGACCCCGACCCAAGTAGGCTCATGTTCATGCACCTCAATCAGTTCCCAAGTGTAAGGAAGTTTGCGGGTAGGGCTATCGCTGCGAGACACATATACCCGGCTTCCTGGCGTGGAAATGCAACTCATCGGCCCCGTATTAGGACAATGGGCTGTGATGACCTCCCCACTGGCAAGTTCAATGTCGGCAAAAAAGCGTTTGTACCGTTTTAAAAGAATGCCGGGGTGGAGGGTTGGATATTGGTAAACGAGCGTAGGCATCGGTGAGCAAGTTGAGAAGAATGCCAGCCATGTGCTGGATTGCTGGGTGCAACTGGATCATCTTGACACAAGCCGACAAAAGATGGGTTTGATCTCAGTGACGAATCCGGGCGGAACGAGTCAATTCGCGATTAAATAGGGGATGCACGTTCGTTGTTGTTAACTATTCGTGTCTGAAGCACCCCAAAAACCCTCTCGTTCTCTCGCCAAAATTGCTGGCATTGTGGCGATCGCCACGCTGATCAGTAAAGTGTTTGGCTTAGTCCGTCAGCAAGCGATCGCGGCGGCATTTGGCGTGAGTGCGGCTTACGAAGCCTATAACTACGCGTATGTCATTCCTGGTTTTTTACTCGTGTTATTGGGTGGCATTAATGGCCCATTCCACAGTGCGATCGTCAGTGTATTAGCCAAGCGCGACAAAGAAGAAGCTGGCCCGCTAATCGAAACCATCACTACTTTAGTGGGTGGGGCGCTTTTACTCGTAACCATTGGTTTAGTTGTATTTGCCGAGCCACTGACCGATTTGGTCGCACCTGGTTTAGGCCGCACGCCAGAAGGGATGCAAATTCGCGCGATCGCCGTTTACCAATTGCGGATTATGGCTCCGATGGCGCTTCTGGCGGGCCTCGTGGGAATTGGGTTTGGCAGCTTAAATGCGACTGATCAATACTGGTTGCCTTCGATCAGCCCGCTATTTTCTAGCGTTACGGTACTGGGCGGTTTAGGTATTTTAGTGCTGTTACTAGGGGCGCAAATTACCAGTCCGCAAAATGCTCTCGTCGGTGGTTTGGTGCTCGCCTATGGCACCCTGGCAGGCGCTATCTTGCAGTGGTTGGTGCAACTACCAGCTCAATTCCGTTCCGGTTTGGGTGGGTTGCGGCTACGGTTTAATTTTCGTCAGCCAGGGGTCTCAGACGTTGTCAAGATCATGGGGCCAGCGACCTTTTCGTCTGGAATGATGCAAATCAATGTCTTTACTGACTTGTTTTTTGCGTCTTACATTCCCCCCGCTGCTTCTGCTTTAGGTTATGCCGGGTTATTGGTACAAACGCCTTTAGGAATTATTTCCAATGTCATTTTGGTGCCACTCCTGCCTGTCTTTTCGCGATTGGCTGACCCAGAAGATTGGCCGGAATTAAAGCTACGAATTCGGCAGGGGCTATTGCTAACCGCGATCACAATGTTGCCGCTGAGTGCATTGATGATGACGCTAGCAGTACCCATCGTGCGGGTGGTATATGAGCGATTCGCCTTCGATCTATCGGCTTCGCAGTTGGTGTCGTCAGTGCTAATTGCCTATAGCGCAGGCATGTTCTTCTACCTGGCTCGTGATGTGCTGGTGCGGGTTTTCTACGCTTTGGGCGATGGCGACACCCCATTCCGGATTAGCATGGTCAATATTTTTTTGAACGCGCTGCTAGATTTTCTGTTGTTCAAACCCTTTGGCGCGCCTGGTTTGGTGTTGGCAACGGTTGGGGTCAATGTTTTGTCTACGATCGCCCTGATGGTTGTGCTCAACCGTCGCCTCAACGGTTTACCTTGGCAAGAATGGAGTCAACCGCTAGTAGGGCTGACGGCTGCTAGTGCGATCGCGGGGGCTGCTACCTGGGGCACGCTTCAAGCTTGTCAACGAATTCTCGGTACCGAGGGACTACTTATTCAACTTTTGGAGTTGAGCATGGCAGGTTTAGCTGGGTTAGGTGTGTTTGCGGTATTAGCGACATTTCTCAAGTTACCTGAAGTCGATATATTGGTCGATCGGCTCCGGCAACGCTTTTTCCGCAAGGGCAACTCCTAAAGCTTTACCTAACCCCTAGCCCCTTCCCTCATAGGGAAGGGGAACAAGATTCAAAGCCGCTTTCAGGGGTTGAATGTAGGTTGGGAGAGATTTGTTGACGGCAGGTTTTACATGTCTTCTTGATATTTTTCGAGAATGTCGATCAAGTTGACCTGGCATTGCATGGGCAGAAAATCGAGGAGTGGCCG
>CBIHQL010000082.1:0-11395 GCA_966211855.1 uncultured bacterium | reverse complement strand
GAAGGGCAATACTTCAAAATAGGCCAGAGTTTGGAAAAACCGTCCGAGATCCCAGCGTGAGGACTGATTTTGCGTCATGCTCGTGCTCTCAACCACCGTTTCCAGTGTATCGAGCGATCGCGCTATTGACCGAGAGCACAAACTTGGCTGGCAATATCGCTGTTCACAAAAGGCTGATCATTCCATGTTGCCGGAGAACCGATGCGATCGCTGTAAACCACTTCTTCGGTTTCGCAGTTGACGGTCAAGTCTTTAAACTCGAACACACCGTTGCACATCGACCCGCCCTGCTCACCCCGCATCAGCAACACTGTCAAACCCCGGATCGCCGGGTTGTTGCGGCTTTGATAGAGGGAATTGGGGTTAGCGTAATAAGTGCAGCCACTGCGCGTATTCTCGATCGGCAAGTTATAGCGTTGGCTGACAAACTCATAAGTTTCTTGGTCGGGTAGGGCGGCAAGAGCAGGTAAAGTCACTCCACAAGTTAGAGCGATCGCCGTCAACACTCTCAGCATTTGTTGCATATCCTATGAATAAAAACGTGAACAAAGATATGCTTCAATTTCATCCGCCAGGGTTTCGGCAAGCGTTTGTGCAAACCTCTCTAGGGTCAATGGCTTACTACACTCAAGCCGAATCACCCGCTGCGCTCTTTGCAGATGATCCCAGCGCCTTGCCTTCTCTAGTTTTTCTGCACAATTTTGGGGGGGGTGCCTCTGCTTATGAATGGTCAAAGGTTTATCCAGCCTTCGCCACAACCCATCGCATCTTAGCGCCCGACTTGATTGGCTGGGGGCAATCAGCACACCCCAAGCGGGACTACCAAATCAGCGACTATTTGATGACTTTGCTGGAATTTATACAGCAAGTGGCTCAACCGCCCGTGACAGTGGTCGCATCTTCGCTCACGGCTGCTTTAACCATTCGCTTAGCCATTCAACAGCCAGATTGGTTCCAGCGTTTATTGCTCGTTTGCCCCTCTGGCTTTGATGACTTTGGGCAAAGTTCGGGTCGCCGCTTACCCTTACCTGTCATTCGCACTCCCTTGCTAGACAGTTTTATTTACACGCTAGGAGCTACCAATGAAGTCGCAGTACGCAATTTTTTAGAACGCTTCTTGTTTGCCCGTGGCGATCGCGTCTCAACCGAAATGGTGGCGGCTTACCTCGCTTCCGCCCAACAACCCAACGCCGAATATGCAGCCTTAGCATTTTTGCGAGGTGATTTGTACTTTGACTTGGCTCAATTTATTGGGCAATTGAGTGTACCAACGCTCGTGATTTGGGGTGAAGCAGCACAGTTTACCAGTCTCAATGCAGGGCGGCGCTTAGCGAGTCTCAACTCTAAGGCAATTCAAGCGTTTCGGGTAATTCCTGATGCGGGCGTTTTACCCCATCTAGAGCACCCAGCCGTAGTTGCAGGATTATTTCACGCCTTGCTTAAGCAGGTTTTAGACTGAAGCATTCTGGCTATGACAGTTTTAAGAAAATGGCAGATTCTGGCCTCCAAATGGGTGCTTGACCATCGCTGGTGCCGGGTGCGCCAAGATCAAGTGCTATTGCCCAATCAGGTGGTAGTCGATGACTATTTTGTGGTGGTGCGGCCTGATGTCGCTCTTGTTTTGGCAGTCACTCCCCAAGCTGAAATTGTTTTGGTGCGCCAATATCGTCACGGTGTGCAAGAAATTTTGTTGGAGCTTCCGGCAGGCACGTTTGATCCTGAGCAAGAAACCCCCGAAGCTGCGGCATTACGGGAGTTACAAGAAGAGACTGGGTACACTTGTCAGACCTTGAAAAAAATTGCCACCCTCTATGACAATCCGGTCAAAGACACCAACCGCATTCACCTGTTTTTAGCAACTGATGCGGCGATCGCAGGTGCTCAACAACTGGATGCCACTGAAGCAGTCGAAGTGGTTTTAGTCCCTCAAGCCGAAATTTTAGAAAAAATTACCACTGGTGAAATTTGCGTTTCAGGCACGATCGCGGCTCTCTTTTTAGGCTTAGGCTTTTTGAACAACTCCCAGGCTTAGATCTGTGAAATCAGAAAACACTTTGGTATTTTTCAAAAGATAAATATTCACTTGTTGAGGGGTCAAAAATTATATTTTCTTCGCAGTAAATTATCTCTTGGGCTGCAAAGAAATTCTTTGAAAACCAAATAAAGAAATTTTGAAAAAATCTGGTTTTTTCCATCTCTCCACAGACGTATTGCTTCTATGTCTTCGGGTATACTTGGCAAAATCATAATTCTTCACGAATTACGCAACGCCAAGCATGAACGATTTGAATCTGGACAAAGAGATTGAAAGGATGGCTTTGGCTATGATGATCCGCAATCCGCAGGTCGGACGGGATCTCATAGCCAATCTCAAAAATCAGCTTGCTCTCAAGGAAGTCGCTGGAATCTTACTGGTCAGTTTTGAGCGGTTAATCAGCTTTGATACTGACTCCTTCTTTTGGGCCGTTGAAACCCTTGTACCTGAAGATGTCATGGCAGAAATTCGCCGCATTACGTCTTCTGCCATTTACACCCGCTTGATTGGCAAAGGTTTTTTGCCTGGTCGTGATATCAGCGTCAGCGAAACAGGTCAGCTCCTTCTAAATGAGCGAGCCAAAACTGCCTTAAGCCCTTGTTGTCTCGTTCTCATTTAACAGCGGTCTGGGCGATCGCTCGTCTGCTTTGTTGCCCACGACAGGAGGTTGCAGCCGTTGAGGTTCGCCCAACATCACCATCGAGCAGGTAATTCTCTGAACTAGCTGAGAAGTGATGTCACTAATTTCTAAGCCGCCTGCACTCGTCCGCCGCCGCAGCGATCGCAAGACAACCAGATCGTAGGACTGAGCCGCATCTACAATTGCTTTGGCTACATCTTCGTGACGCACGACTTGAATGTCTGTGTTAATTTGTGGAGCCCATTTGCTGGCGAGCATACCGATTTGCGATCGCATCCAACTCATGCGGTTGTCAGAAGTCCGGCGATCGCAAACGTGCAGCAACGTGACTTCTGCTTGATTGGCATCAGCCAAAATTTGCGCAAACTGCACCGTCCGTACAGAAGGTTGGGTGAGATTTTCGACAGGTACCAAAATACGGCGAATTTTAGTAGGAGAGTCGAGCAAACGAGTAATCGCTACTGGACAGTGAGCTGCCCACAACACCTGGTCAATCACGTTGCCAAACAAGCGAGCCCGTAACCCGGTTCGTTTGCCCCAACCCATGACAATCAAGCTTGCATCCTGTTCTCGGCTAGCCCGACTAATGCCTTGAGCAATGCTGTCATCAATCCGCAATAACGGTTCTACTTCTACCTGCATGTCTTGACCAACGGTAGCTGCATTGGCAAGCAACATTTCGCTCCGTTGCAAGGCTGAGGCGAGCTGAGGTGCCTCCATATGGACATGAGCTGTCGCGATCGCCAATGGCAAAACCTGACCTGATTCATGACGGGCAATCAAAGCTGCCATTTCAATCAAATACTGCTCGGTCTGCGGGTTGTAGACGGGCACAGTTACCTTAAAAGAGCCCCCAGTCGTTGATGTGCCCCAATTTAGCGGAGCAATCTCCGATTCGTATTCCGATTCTGGTACGGTCAACTTTGGAGCCGTGCGACTGGTGATCAATGGCCCTAACGTTGCAGTTACCAACATTAAGACAATCACGCTGTTCAACACACCCTCAGTCAAGATTCCAGCTCGATAGCCGACTAAGGTAGCTGCCAAGGTCGCACCCACTTGAGGCATCGATAGCGACCACATCGTCAGCAACTCAGAGCGGTTGTAACGGTAAATCAGTTGAGTCACGAGCGCAGCTAAAAACTTGCTGATGATCAACCCTGTCACGATCGCCAACGTTAACCAAATTGAGGAGACACTGGCGATGAAGGCAGGTAAATCAATCAGTAACCCTAAATTGACGAAAAAGATTGGGATAAATAGAACGCTGCCAACAAACACGACTTTTTCTTTAACTGGGCCCTGCCCGACGGCATCATTCACCGCTAAGCCCGCTAAGAAAGCGCCAACAATTTTCTCAACCCCAATGACTTGAGCCCCTAAAGAAGCCAAGAAAATGGCTAGTAAGACAAACAGAAATTGGTTGCCTTCTTCATCTCCAGAACGCCGAAAAAACTCTCGGCCTGCCCAATCAAATCCAAACAGCACCACCAAGGAGTAGATGGCTAAAGACCCCAATAGTGTCAGCAGTTTGGCAATCGAAAAATCTCCGGCATGAATCCCTACACAAACCGCTAAGACTAAAAGGGAGCCGATATCGGTAAAAATCGTGGCTCCGATTGTGACTGTCACTGCCTCGTTGGCAACCACCCCTAAGCGGCTAATGATGGGATAAGCCAGCAATGTGTGAGAGGCAAACAGTGAGCCGATCAACACAGAGGCATTCCAATCAAAGCCAAAGAGCCGGCCTACCGCTGTTCCGACAATCAGAGGAATGGCAAAGGTGAAGCTACCAAAGGTGATCGAGCGGTATTTTTTCTTACGGAACTCTGCAATATCAACTTCCAGACCTGCGACAAACATTAAGTAAAGCAGGCCGATCTCTGATAAGAGCTTTAATGTTTCTGACTCTTTTTGCAACAGATGTAATCCATTGGGGCCAAGGAGAACGCCTGCTGCGAGCAAACCGACGAGCCCTGGTATGCGAAACCGTTCTACCAAAATCGGCACGGTTAAAATTACTGCCAGAAGCACCGCAAATGAAACAAGCGGCTCTCGAAAAAAATGCAATGTTGCTTCCATATCGATTCGTTTTGATGGCGTGCCGTCACGTGATTCAGTTTGATCGCATTGATCGCAACCTGAAAGATATCAGCGCTGTTGAGCTGGCATCCAACAAAACTTTATCGGTCTAGCGCCAAATTCTAAAGACACCTAGAGGTGGATCTGGCTCACAATCATACGCAGGCGATCGTAATCATCTTTGAGCAACACACTCAGGGTACGGCCCGCATTGACCAACCAAGTGCGATCGGCTTGCCGCAGTTGATAGACTTCACGGATTGCGGCGGCTGTGAGCGCATCTACCGGGGCACCATTGATTTGCAGGAGTGTCCTTAAGAAGTCAAGTTTTTCGCTGAAGTGCAAAACCTCTTCGGGGTCACAGGCATAAACCGCCTGGTGAATTTGAGGCGGTCGTGGCGGTAAGTGCTGATAGATCACGTCACTCAAGCGATCGCGGCTTTCTTCGCCGGGTTGACCGGGACGAAACCCAACGATCGCGGCTCGAAATTCAGTTTTGAGCATGGCAAAAATTTGGGGTTGCTGCTCACGTAGTTCTTGGAGTGACAACCCTAAAGCTCTAGCTCGGTGTACTGAATCAATGGGACTCGTTGTGGCATGGTAGACCACAGCGTAGACGTGGTTGCCCGACTCTTCATCTCGCGATCGCACCCAGCTCCCAAAAGCAGGCATCACCGGAAAAGTCAAATCTTCTGGCTCTAAGCACTGTGCCAAAAACTCTGTCGTTGCCGTCTCAATCACCTCTGCAATGTGATTGGGAGGACGGTTGTGATTGGCAAATTGGGGCAGGGGCAAACGCATAAAGAGTTAGCAGGTTACTTCGCCTTTTTCCGGCCTGCGGTCGCATCTACAAGTTCGATCTCTGAGAGCCGGAAGGTGATCAGCTTATCCCAGTTTCCACCTTCAAACAGAACGGCAGCCTTCCCGTCGCCAACCCGTTGCACCTGACCTTGGAACCCATAGTAGATATCGGTGGTGTTAGTGACACGCACTGCTGAGCCGGGCAGAATCATATGTCGATAAGAATAAATAACTACCGCTACTATCGTACCGCAGCAAACAGCACGATGGGCCGCGACTAGCACGACCCACCCTGTTTTCAACCTATCGCATCTATTGGATTCGCTCGATAGTTAGAACCTCAAGCGCTGTCGATAGTTAGCCACTGACTCAACCAAACCAAGCGCAATGAAGTTAGTCAACATTGCCGATCGCCCATAGCTTATCCACGGTAGGGGAATCCCAGTTACGGGGGCCAACCCAATGGTCATGCCGATATTAACCACCACCTGAAACACCAACATCGACAGCACGCCAGCCGCCAATAGCGAGCCAAAATTGTCTTTAGCATTCTGCGCAACAATTACCAAACGCAAGCAAATCAGCCAAAACGCTAACAGCAATAGAAAACAGCCGAAGAATCCTAATTCTTCACCTACGGCTGAGAAGATAAAGTCGGTATGTTGTTCGGGGATGAAGTCTAGCTGTGTCTGTGTACCCTTCATAAATCCTCGACCCCAAAACTCACCTGCTCCGATCGCAATGCGCGACTGAATTAGGTGATAGCCACCACCTAGCGGATCTTTGTCAGGGTCGAGAAACAAAATTAAGCGGTCTTTTTGATAGTCTTTCAGCAAACCCCAAAACAAGTGCCCCAAAGCGCCAGAAACTAAGTTCACGACCATTGCTGCTAATGCGCCCATGCGGGGCCAAGGTAAGGTCAGCCATGCGGTGATTCCCATCAAGAGCACCCACACCAAGGCCACCCCGATCAGCCAACTGGAGTAAAAGACATTAAACAAAATGGCTGACACAATAGGGGATGCCAGCAACATCAGCCAACCGGGATTTGCATTGCCCCAGTAGAGCATGCCAAGTGTGATTGCACCAAATACCAGCGATGTACCCAAGTCAGGTTGCAAAAATACTAAACCCCACGGTACAGCGGTTACTGCTAACGTTTGCACCATCACGGGTATTGTTGAGGCGGTGCGTCCATGCAGCATGGCAGCCAGGGTAATGATCATACCCAACTTGGCAAATTCTGATGGCTGGATATTAAAGCCACCAATGGTAATCCACCGTTGCGCCCCCAATGCACTTGTGCCGATAAACATGACGGCTAATAGAGAAGCATTGGTGAGGCCATAGACTACCCATCGCCATTGCAGCAAGTTTTCGTACCGCGATCGCGCAATGATTAGAGCCAGGACAATGCCAACACCACCGACAAGCCAGTGTTGCCACCAATCAGTCCAGCCCTGATTGAGCTCGACACTGCGAATCATCAGCCCACCAAATAGAGTCAGGCCGACGGGCAGCATAAACAGCCACCAATCCATTTCCTGCCAAGGTTGAATTAGAGACTTCCAACGAATGCGAGCGAACGATTTTTGCAACATGTCTTGAGCGATTGATTGAGAAATTTGAGCCGCGGCAGTTTTTGACTTTTTTGACTGAGGTAATCTCTTCTCCCGCGTTCTCTGGCACCAAGGGAAAAAATGCGAGAAGAGGGTTTAGATCTTAATTAGACCTCCTGCATGAATACTTTGCGGCCCCCTCACGTCCCCAAAACAGAGGGAAGCTCCATTCAAGTTCCCCCCAGTTTTGGGGGGTTAGGGGGGCTAATTTTGATTCGTGCAGGAAGTCCATTGAACCCATAAACCCCAAAGTTCGCTCTGAGGTTATCCACTGATTACACCGAGGTGAGGGCAGCAACAGAAACTTTTGCGGCAATTTGTTCGGCGATCGCTTTTAGGGCTTTGGCAGAAGCAGATGCTGGATCACCAAGCGTAATGGGCAAACCGCGATCGCCCCCTTCACGCAACGGAATTTCTAGCGGCACACACCCCAGCAGCGACACACCTAACTCTTGAGCAGCCTTCTCACCACCATTAGAACCAAAAATGTCATATTGGCGATCGGGCTGATCAGGGGGAATAAAGTAGCTCATATTCTCCACAATGCCCAAGATTGGCACACCGAGCTGTTGGAACATCCGCAAGCCACGCCGCGAATCTTGCAAGGCTACCGTTTGAGGGGTCGTGACAATTACCGCTCCTGCCATCGGCACCGCTTGAGCTAAGGTTAGTTGTGCATCTCCAGTTCCGGGCGGCAAATCGACGATTAAATAATCCAACTCGCCCCAGTTCACCTGATATAAAAACTGACGAATAATGCCATTGAGCATTGGGCCACGCCATACCACAGGCTGATCAGGGTCAATCAGAAAGCCCATCGACACCAGTTTCACCCCGTGGTTAAAAGTAGGCTCTAGAATGTCTCCTTGAGCCGTCTTATTCACCATGACTTGAGCCTCACTTAAGCCCAACATAGTCGGCGCGTTGGGGCCATAAATATCAGCATCAATTAGACCGACCTGAGCACCTGCCTGCGCTAAAGCCACAGCTACATTCACCGCGACGGTGCTTTTGCCCACCCCACCTTTGCCACTGGAGATCGCCACAATATTTTTGACCCCATCAATGCCAACGCGATCGGGCAAGGGTTTTTGTTGGGGCGTTTCGGCAGTGACTTCTACCTCAACCCGCTCCACTCCGGGCAGCGAATGCACTGCTTTTTTACAATCTTCCACAATAAATTCGCGCAGGGGGCAAGCGGGAGTTGTCAGCACCAAGGTGAAGCTCACATGTCCATCTGCGACAACAACATTGCGGATCATGTTCAACTCAACCAAACTTTTGCGCAGTTCGGGGTCTTGAACAGGTCGCAAGACTTCTAAAACGGATTCAGCATTTAGCATAGGGATCTGTCAATTCTCCACCCTAGTTGCAGCGGCAGGGTAACCTAGGTATTTTGTCCTCTAGTGCAATCTTACCGCTCCCGCCAGCCCCATCAAAAATCCCAACAACCATCCTCGCGCCTATTCACGCTGCTGGCATTAGTGGCAGACATCGCTTGCTCAGCAGATTGAGCCAGTCGAGTTGCGACTCGGGCTGCATAGGGGCGCAGCAAAGACCAAACCAGGGGTGATAACCAGCCTCGTAGCACCACTGAATAAGAAATTTGCGAACCTAAAACGGATGACTTGAGCGTGTAAGTGACTCGTTCTTCAACGCCAGGAATGGCTAAAATTCGGACGCTCAACAGTTGACCTGGCGCGACTCGCTCGACAAAAATCTGAATTGGCACAGGCCAGAGCCGCGTCATGGCTCGATACATCAACCCTGGCTTGGCAACTAACCCTCTCGGAACATTCGTACTTGCTAAAATGGGGTGCCACGAAACATCGGTCAAGTCACCCAGCTTCCGCCACAGATCTTCTACGGATGCTGAACTAATTACCTGATAAGTTCTAGCCAGAGAATATTTTAGCCCACTCTGATCGGGGCGTTTCTTTCTTTTTGACCAGAAGCTTGTCATCCGTCCATCCTTCCCGCGTCTAGCCTTGTTAATGAATCACCAACTACAGACCCGCTTTGTCCAGTCAGTCACGCAAGCGATCGCTGTCACTGTCTGGAATTAGCCATCATAACGAGTTTGAGGGGTATCGACTATTTGCCCCAGGGCAGATCGTTTTGACTCTATTAAGCACCCATTTTGTTAAGCTTTGTGCGTCTGACTCTATAAAAGTTCACCTGATGACTTATTTATAGTTTTAGGGTCAATTGACACCACCGGAATCAGCCGTTATTCATACGCCAATTTTCCGACTTTTCAATCCAAGTTTTAGCCCTTCCTTGTAACGATTGCATTTGCAAATTATGACGACTTCTTCAACTTCTGAGGCCATTGCACCCCAGTCTGTTCCAGCGGCTGATTCTCGTCAGCGAGTGAGCCAGTTTCTGCAAGAGTTGCAAGATCAGATCTGCCAAGGTTTAGAAGCGCTAGATGGCAAAGCCCGGTTTCAAGAAGATGCCTGGGAACGCCCAGAAGGTGGCGGTGGGCGATCGCGAGTGATGCGTGACGGCGATGTCTTTGAGCAAGGTGGCGTTAATTTTTCAGAAGTTTGGGGTTCGCACCTGCCACCCTCAATTTTAATGCAGCGCCCCGAAGCAGCGGGCCATCAGTTTTATGCGACGGGCACTTCGATGGTGTTGCACCCCCGCAACCCTTACATTCCGACGGTGCATTTAAACTACCGTTATTTTGAAGCTGGCCCAGTCTGGTGGTTTGGCGGTGGCATTGACCTCACTCCTTACTATCCGTTTGCCGAAGATGTGGTGCATTTTCACCAAACGTTGAAGCAAGCCTGCGACCAACACCACCCAGAGTATTACCCCACCTTCAAACTCTGGTGCGATGAATACTTTTACTTAAAGCACCGTCAAGAAACTCGCGGCGTGGGTGGTATTTTCTTTGACTATCAAGATGGGCTACAGAACCACCTCTATCGTGGCCCCGATGCTCAAGGCCCTGCGGCTACTCACAGCAACCAAGTGGGTCAAGTGGGTCAACGCTCTTGGGATGATTTGTTTGCGTTTATCCAAACTTGCGGTCAGGCATTCTTACCTGCTTATGTCCCGATTGCTGAGCGTCGTCGCGCTACCGAGTATGGCGATCGCGAGCGCAACTTCCAGCTTTATCGTCGGGGTCGCTATGTAGAGTTCAACTTGGTTTACGACCGAGGCACCATCTTTGGCCTGCAAACCAATGGTCGTACTGAATCAATTTTGATGTCGCTGCCACCTCTGGTTCGGTGGGAGTATAGTTACCACCCTGAACCCAATACACCCGAATCGCAGCTTTATGAAACCTTCTTGAAGCCTCAAGACTGGGTCAATTGGGTGCTACCGACCGCAAATGCCTGAGTTAAACTACTGGAAGTAGGTGCTTCACCCACAGACAAATTTGTTGGCTAGTGTTATAACGTTCTACAACTTGCCAACAATAAGTGAGCACCTATGGTGGTTTCCTAGGTGAGTTATTCACCTTGAACCTAACCACCTACTTTTGCTAGGGGAGGATCAGCGATCCAGATGGAGCAGAAAACTTACACGACTCAAGACGGCACGACAGTGATTGTCTTAACGCCGACAGGACGCTTAGACATCACAACCGCCTGGCAATTTCGCCTCAAGCTGCAAGAATGCATTTCTAAGCTGAGTCGCCACGTCGTCGTTAACCTCGGTCAAGTCAATTTCATTGACAGTTCTGGGCTGACTTCACTGGTAGCCGGGATGCGTGATGCTGAAAAGGTGAAAGGTAGTTTCCGCATTTGTAATGTGCATCCTGAGGCCAAGCTGGTTTTTGAAGTCACCATGATGGACTCAGTGTTTGAAATCTTTGAAACCGAGGAGGAAGCTCTTGAAGGCGTTCCTCGTGGTATCGCTAGTTAAGCGGTCAAGGGCGATCGCGTTCAAAGGGGGAGTTCGGACGTAAAGTCTTGACGTTTGACAAACCGAAAAGGCCCCCACAAGGCTCCCCAAATTGCCTGTCCAGTTGCCGTATCAATTCCCTTGTCATAACTTAGAAATTCGTCAGGTGTGGCTTCAAAGCCTAAAGACACTTGGCGAATTTCGCCTTGGTAAGTGAAGCAGCAACGGGCTTCGGGCAGCAGAGATGCTTGAAAGTGATAGGTTTGGGCTGCCAAGCATTGATGGCTAACGCTCAATAGACAACCTGGCAAAAGTTCCAAATCATCCAGGGTTAGCTTGTCCAGTACCGTGCGATCGCGA
>CBIHQL010000081.1:0-11453 GCA_966211855.1 uncultured bacterium | reverse complement strand
TAATTTCTGCTCAGTTCCCCCCAATTTTGGGGGGCTAGGGGGGCGGTTCGGGTAGTGATAGCAACTTTTCAAACGTCCTCTCAGTATTTCAGGGGTTATGAAAGCATACTCGCTTGACCCACGGTAAAAAACTATTGATGCCTACGCAGAGGACAGCATCTCTCAACGGCAACTCACAGCGCGATTTCGAGTGACTTTGAGCTTGATCGAAAAGTTGTTGAATTTGAAGTAAGGCGATCGCCCCTACCACAAGTTTTTTACTTCAATCGTGCCTGCTAAAGGTCGGCTATTTTCTTGAAGTTGTGCTCTTAGAGTCCCTAGGTGGCGCAGTTGGGCTTCGCAGTCGGCAACGGTTTTCTTCCAGTTCACCTTGCGTTCCAACGCAGCACGGGCTACAGGTTCTTTGCCTTGTTTGAGGGCTAGCTCGGCGACGCGACCCCAGGTTTTCATTTCTTTGTAGGCTTGCTGATACTGAGGTTGCAGCGCATTCTCGGCAGTGGTGATGTTGTTGAGGGCTTGTTCCAAAAGGTCGAGCGATCGCGTGGGGGCAGAGTTGGCGATCGCTTCTTGAATTAGTTGGTCAGAACCTGGCAAGCTCAAACGATTGAGATCGAAACCAAAATTGCGGAGTTGGGCACTTTCATTGACCCCAATTTTGCACCAGGTCGCGAAGTGCTCACAGTTATTGGTGGTGAGATTGTAAGCCGTTTCCCCTAAGCGACTTTCGGCTCGCTGCAACACCACATCAGGGATATAACAAACTGTATAGTTTTTTGTGAAAACGGGTTGACCCTTAGCAAACTGCTCCATTGAAGTGCGGGCAATTTGGGCGATCTCGGTTTTGCGGTAATGAATGACTGTACCATCGCCACAATCAATGCCGTGATGCTCATAGATACCCGGCAAGTTCATAAATTCGCGCATCACGTAAATCTGATCGCCACGAGCCATGATCCTTCAGTCTCCTTATACCTAAGCTGCCAGTGAAGCGAGGGCGTAGGCTACTTCTCTGGTATTGCGATAGCGCTCTTCAGGATCAGGATGCGTCAAGGTGCGAATAATCGGTACTATCTCTGGAGGCAAATTAGGCACATATTCAACATAAAGGCGGAAACCTTGTTCGCGATGCCCATAAAACAAGCTAGGGTCTTCGCCTGTTAACAGATAAATCAGGAGTGGGCCAAGAGCATAGATATCTCTTGCGGGGGTGGCAGTTCCGGTTTGTTGCTCAGGTGCCATGTAACCCGGCATCCCCATGATTTTATTGGGTTTTACAGTGAGCATTTTGGCGCTCCCTAAACCAACCACCGCGATCGCATAGGTGTCTGTAGGGAGCGATCGCTTCATTAAATGATCAGGGTGGAGGTTGCCATGTACCTGGGCTGGAGTGGCGCTATGAAAATAATTCAAAATCTCACACAACTCGATTAACCAGGCGATCGCTTGTCCGAGTGATACCGGGCCAGTGCTCGTGATCCGCTCAGTGAGGGTTTCACCATAAATCATTTCCATCGCCAAGTAGGGCTGACCCGCGATCGCAAACAGATCAAGCAATTGAGGCACACTAGGATGCTGTAACTGCCGCAAAAGCTCAGCTTCTTGGGTCAATAACTCGATCGCGTAAGGGTGGTTTGCCCATCTAGGGTTCAGTGTTTTGAGCACCAGACTCTGCCCCTGCCGCCAAGCTCGATAGGTGATGCTCATCTCACTTTGGCCCAGAGTTTGCAAAATTTGGTAGTCTCCAATAATTTGCTGCACCTGAAGCGGTTGACCACAATCGAGACAGAAGCTGTGTCCTGCATGGGTACGATGGGTCTCACAAGGAGCGATCGCTATGCTCGGCAAAGCCTCAAGGGGATGAACTCGTCGCGAGGGAACAGTTTCTAAAATCGAAATGGGTGATTCTGATTTGGTTTGCGAGCTGGTTTCTACCTCTGAAGCTTCTAAGCGCAGATGAGGTGGCACCGGAATGGTACTAGAGCTGAAGGTTTTACCTTGGTTGCCAGAGGCTGTGGGTTCTCCGTCTTCAATTCGAGTCCGCGGCTGCTGAGCAAAGGTTCGCTCACCTTGGAGGGTTTTGGGTAAGTCCTTGCTCGCTTCTGCACCCATCCGAATTTGTAAGTTAGGGCCAGAACGCGCCAGACGAATGATCACGCCATCGACGGCTGGAGCTTGGGTAATGCGTTTGCCATCAAGATAAGTACCATTGGTGCCAAGGCTGACAATTTCCCAATCATTGCCGTGACGCCGTATCTCGACGTGGTGCCGAGATACAACCGCACTGTACAGAATGACGTGGTTGTCATTGGCTCGCCCAATCCGAATGACCGGTTCTTGATCGAAGACCCAAGTTTGAACCGGAATATTTTGTAGAGGGTGTAAGAGAGTCAGAGTAATCACACTAGCGGTGTAGAGTCTAAAGACACAAAGAGTTGAAGAGAAGACTGCTACAAATTGAAGCGTTTCTATATCCTAAATCTTAGGATGCTTCAACTCGGTTTAGATGCACAATTTTTAGCTTATTGTTGGCTGAGCCATGATGGGAATCAATGTCAACAAGACAAACAATTAAAGTTAAAAATGTTGTATAAAGTTTTGCAAAAAATAGCGTACTAATTTGAGCAAACCTAACATTTGTTTGCAATTAGGGTCTCATATATCCTCATAGTTATTAATTAAGAAATTTGAAATAAAAATGTGACGCGATCGCCCTTGCCTAAAGAAATGCGATCGCCACGACGCAACCGATGTCTGTTTCCTAAAGGTAACAATAAATTGTTA
This sequence comes from uncultured bacterium, assembly GCA_966211855.1. GTDB lineage: Bacteria > Cyanobacteriota > Cyanobacteriia > FACHB-46 > FACHB-46 > CBIHQL01. The sequence goes on along the minus strand of CBIHQL010000081.1, from coordinate 8,672 downwards.
ATGTAAGTGCCGTTAGAGCTACCCACATCCTCAATATAGTAGTCATTCCCCTCAACTCGAATATTCGCGTGAATGCGCGAGACAATTTCTGAGTCTGGAAAACCTGCAATATCAATATCAGGGGGCACCCGGTCATTCCACTTACCGATATGGATCACTGAGAGGTGTTGCGGCAACTCAATCGCAGTATCAGTGCGGATATGTACCAAGCGAGCTGTCTGTTGCTGTAATTGAGTTTTGGGTTCTCCAAAATTTAGACCCATAGATATGGCAGCAGCGCCAAGATTCTCGATTGCGGCGGCTGGAGCGGCTGGGGTGGCAACGATGGCTTTGGGGTCAGATTCATGACCATTATTTGCAGTTGCCGATGCCACAGGGCTGGGTTGCAGCGGGGGCGGCGGAGCACTAGGCAAGGGTGCGATCGCAAAGGCAGGCATTGAAGTGTCATCGATCGCGGCTAGGGGGGCACCTGTGCGCAGATTGCAACCACACTGCCCGCAGAAATTGGCATCTGCTTGCACCGAGGCTCCACAATTGGGGCAATTTGTAGTGGCGGGTAATGGTGTGTAGCAAGCCTCACACTGCACAGCACCCTCAGGATTTTGATGGTTGCAATTGGGACAAACGATCATGGGATTGGCCCTTAACGCGCCCTTAACGCGAAAGATAACCGTAACGCTTAACCATTATTTATATCGCGATCGCTCCTCTATCACTGCACAACTTGCCCCGCCGCCGCATCTAAGAGCCACCACAACTCCCCTTGAGGTTGAATGAACCGAGATGGATAATGCATCGCATCTGCTTCGGGGGCAAAGATTTCGGTCAGGGCGGGTTGCTTACTAGCTCCGGCGACCACAAACACGACACAACGAGCGGCATTGATTAGTGGCACTGTAAAAGTAATGCGGGGCTGACCGTCTTTATTGCCTACTGTGATCAAGCGATCGTTGACTTGCAGCGCCTCGGTGTGGGGAAACAGAGAAGCAGTATGCCCATCGTCGCCCATGCCCAGCAAGATCAAATCGAAAGCCGGAAACTTAGAAGGAGCTGTGCCAAAAAATTCTTGAAGGTGGTGATTGTAAGTTTGAGCCGCGATCGCTGGGTCTTCTGCATCGGTCGGCATCGGGTGAATATTGCCAGCGGGGAGGGGTACTCGGTCGAGCCAAGCTTGGCGTGCCATCCGTTCGTTGCTATCAGGATGATTGGGGGGTACATAGCGCTCGTCACCCCAAAACACATGAATTTTGTCCCACGGCAAGTTTTGAGCCGCGATCGCTTCGTACAGAGGTTTGGGGGTACTGCCACCAGAGAGGGCGATCGTAAAACGTCCATGCTCGGCGATCGCTGTTTCTAGGTGAGCTAGCACAACTTCTAGCGCTCGTTGAGTCAAGGCGCTAGCACTGGGTAAAACTTCAACCGTTTTTTGCATGAGGTCAATTCCACAATGGCAGGGCTTGAAGTGGGTGAACAGCTCAAACCGCTCAACTCCAGTGCTGTTCTACCACGTTTAACCCTGAGAAGCCTCGGCTCTTTTGCATAATTAATGTTTGTGCAGAATTAATTGATAGCGATCTGGCTGGACTCAGTTGGCAACCCTGGGAATTGCGATCGCCGATGAGTTAATTCAAACCATCAGGATTCTGTAGGCCCAGTCACGAATTTTTCTAACAGCCAGTATGCTGAGTAAGAAAATCTCAAGCGGAACCCTCTCAATTCAAGTAGAACCCCATGAAAGCAACCGATAGCCGTCAACTCTCTGTCCTTGCCGCCCGTACGCTCAAGTTTGTCGGGGTTATTCTAATCTTGGCTGCCCTGTTAGATTATGTGATTTTATTAATTCCCTCTGATGTACCAGCCAACCTCAACAATTTGGAAGGGTTGCGTTGGCAAATCAGTCTACTCACCCAAATCGTAGACCGTGGCATTGTGCCCTTGATCGGGCTGGTGTTGTTGTTAGCGGGGCTGTGGGTTGACAGTGTATCGGGAGCGCCGGCACAACGACAGAAGCTGTGGCAAAACATTGGTTTAGGGGCAGCTTTACTCTCCAGTTTGCTAGGGTTGGCCTTCTTGGTGATTGCACCGTTAAACTTCAACAACACCCAGCGGGCTAATCAGTTAATGCAGAAGCAAATTGCTGAAGAAGCAACCCAGGCAGAAGGCCAATTAAATGCTCAGTTGGGCCAGATTTCGGGCTTATTAAAGAACGAAGCCCAAATTAATCAAGCGATCGAAAGTGGGCAACTCCAAGGCGATCAACTGGCGCAAGTACAGACTTTGAGAGAACAGTTGAAAAAACAATTGCAATCAGACCCGCAAGCATTGGATAAGCGAGCTAAAGAAGCTCAAGCTCAAATTCGTACCCGTCGTTTGGCCTTAGAAAATCGCTACAAAGCTGAATATCTCAAATCTGCTTGGCGGGTAGCTCTGAGCAGTTTGTTGCTCTGTATTGGTTATGCCACCATCGGTTGGACGGCCTTGCGAGAGCTGAGCGGGGGTCGCAAATCTTCAGCTCGCCCTTAATTTCTATGGGAGCGATCGCCTGAACGTCTGAATCGCTTTAGTCGCAGGGGGTGCTCGTCTACCAGTTTCACACTGCTTTTGCGCTTTCTTCTCCCTGTCGTCAAATCAACGTATGTTTTCAATTTTCATCCTGACTTATAACGAAGAAACCGAAATTGCGGGCTGTATCGAGTCGGCCTTGCTCTCAGATGATGTGATTGTGGTCGATTCTTATAGCAGCGATCGCACCGTTGAGATTGCCCAGCGCTATCCAGTCCGGGTGGTACAGCACAAATTTGAGAGCCACGGTCGCCAACGGACTTGGATGCTGCAATCGGTTCCCGTTAAGCATGAGTGGGTTTACATTCTCGAAGCCGATGAGCGAATGACGCCAGAGCTATTTCAAGAATGTTTAACTGCCATGCAAAGTCAGGAATTTATTGGCTACTACGCGGCAGAGCGGGTGATGTTTATGGGGCAGTGGATTCGCCGCAGCACCCAATACCCTCGCTATCAAATGCGGTTGTTTCGACGAGACAAGGTGTGGTTTGACGACTACGGTCATACCGAGCGAGAGGTCTGTGATGGGCCAACCAGCTTCTTGAAAGAAACCTACCCTCACTACACCTGTGGCAAAGGTTTGAGCCGCTGGCTAGACAAACACAACCGTTACTCAACAGATGAGGCGATCGAGACCATCAAGCAGTTAGAAACGGGCAGTGTTAACTGGCGAGCTTTATTGTTGGGGCGATCGGAGGTGGAGCGGCGACGGGCGTTAAAAGACTTATCGTTGCGTGTGCCGTTTCGCCCCTTTGTGCGCTTCCTCTATATGTATTTCTTTCTGGGGGGCATTTGGGATGGACGGGCAGGCTTTGCTTGGTGTACGTTACAAGCCTTTTACGAGTATTTGATCTTGCTCAAAGCTTGGGAGATTCAGCATTTACCGCCCCCGCAGCTGGTGGATGCGGCACCTGCGATCGCGCCACCCTCTCAACCAACCTCAGAAGCAAGTGGTAGCTAAAACTACAACCAAATAATAAAGACTACTCTTCTTGCTTTAAGATAAGCACTAAGCCGGGATCAAGGGAACTGCAACGCCAGCAGTTTCTGTAGATCTAACTTTAGGCTTGAAACAAAACTTCACAAAGTTTACAAATAGTATAAGTAGCCTTTTGGAAAAGTGGATACTTCCCAAACGGCAGGCAAAAGGGTAGACGGCAGGGCACAATCAAATATAGATGCCTGGTTAGTTTTCACCCGTCCTCTAATGTGATTCTGAGGCGAAACGAGCCAAATTTGAATCATGAATGAGGTGATTATCGCCCATTTTCCCTAGCCAGTCGAAGGAGAGTCGGTTGTCTGTGTTTCAGCGCTTCAAGCAAGATTTGAAGAACGACCTGATTGCAGGTCTTCTAGTTGTGATTCCTTTAGCGACAACCATCTGGTTGACAATTACGATTGCCAACTGGGTGATCAACTTCCTGACGCGGATTCCCAAACAACTCAACCCCTTTGACGGTTTTCATCCGATTTTAGTTGACCTCCTCAACTTTGTTGTTGGGCTGACGGTGCCGCTGCTGTCGATTTTGCTAATCGGGTTAATGGCGCGTAATATTGTGGGTCGCTGGCTGCTCGACTTTGGTGAGCGGTTGTTACAAGCGATTCCGTTAGCAGGCTCGGTATACAAAACCCTGAAGCAGCTCCTCGAAACCCTGCTCAAAGACTCCAATAATAAGTTTCGGCGGGTCGTTTTGGTGGAATATCCCCGGCGAGGCATTTGGGCGATCGCGTTTGTCACCGGAATGATCAGTGGTGATATCCAATCGCGTCTGCCCGGTGGCATGTTGAGCGTGTTCATCCCTACAACCCCAAACCCCACGACCGGATGGTACGCGATCGTCGCCGAAGATGATGTGATCAATTTATCTATTTCTGTTGAAGATGCCTTCAAAGTGGTAGTTTCGGGTGGCATTGTCAGCCCTAACTCGGGCGCGATCGCAACTATACCCCCGACTTTACCAGCGAGCGATCGCCCTCTCGATCCCCCGCATATCGACCCCAAGTGGCAGCCATTAACCTCCGTACCCCTCGAAGAAGAAACTGGCTCAGCCTGAGGCTCGATTAAAAATTGCTTTGCTCAGTCAGGCTTTCAACTCGCTTTAGCCACTTTGAGGGCTAGAGATGTTTGTCATCGCGATCAAAAGCCTGCTAAGATCACCAGTCTGCAACCGAACCTAGTCAACCCAACCGTCCATGCAAGCTCGTCGAATCGCGCGTGAACTCTCTCTCCTCAGTGTCAGCCAGATTGCTAACAACTCTGACCAACTGGAAGATCAGCAACTTCAAAACGTCATTATGGCAGCTGTGCGGACGCTGACCACCGAAGTCCAAGAGATTTTGGAAAACGCCGCAGCAGAGGTAAAGCGAGGGAACGATCGCCTGCTGACCAGTGAAACTCGGGCTGGTGACGTGCAAAGTGCTAGGGCAATGGTCAAAGAAGCGCTGGAGCTTGCTCAGACTGCTATTAATCGCTTAGGCTCGGCGACCGAACTCCCAGAACTCATTCAGTTGACCAACCAAAAAGAAGTGCGTGCCTACACCATGCAGGTGATTAGTGCGGTCAACACCAATATGCCAGCAATTGACAAGTTGCTCAGCCAGTCTTTGGTCGATTGGCAGCTTAACCGCCTCGCTCGCATCGATCGCGATATTTTGCGGATTGCGGTTGCCGAGATTCTTTATTTAGGTGTGCCCGATAAAGTTGCGATCAACGAAGCTGTGGAGCTAGCAAAACGCTACAGCGGAGAAGACGGCTATCGATTTATCAATGGCGTGCTGCGGCGGGTGACTGAGCAACTGCGCACAGAGTCGGTTTAGCGGTAAGGTCAAAAACTGAGCCTCATGGATATGGGTTGAGCAGGCTTAACTCAGCAAAAATATCCAAAAGCTTCACATTTTTCTTTACAGTTAGATCGTAGGCATCTCTTCAGACAAGCGTTTGGGTAGGGGCAATGGTTTTTAATTGGTTCCGACGTCAGTTTGATGATAGTTCGGCAAAATCTCAAGAAGAGCAAACCGAAGCGGTGCAGGAGCAACCTGAAACCGAGCAAGCTGATGCGGAAACTTCTGGGGAAGCCCAGGAGTCAGAAGTCGCTGAAGATTACCTGAGTTGGGCTAAGGCAGCTTATCAAAATATCCAAAAGCGCCAACAGGTAGAAGAAACAACAGAGGCTCCAGCATCAGAAGCTTTTAGTGAAACCTCAGCACCTGCGGCAGACATGACTCCTGCTGAGGAAGTTGTCGAAGCGGTTGCAGCAACAGAACCGGAAGAAACTGAGGCGATCGCTCCTCCCCAACCAACCGTCGAAGCTACACCTGAAACGCCCGCCGAACCAGAAGTTGTAGAAGAACCAGTTGCTGTTGAATCCGTAACCGAGGCGAAAGCCACTGAAGCGATCGCACCTCAACCAGAGCCGACTGTTGAATCTGCACCCGAAGTTTCGACCGAACTAGAATCTGTTAACACAGCAGCCCCCGCAGAAGAATCCCCCGAAACTCCTGCTGAGCCAGTCGCAGAAGCAGCCGTTGAAGAATCGGTAAGTGCAGTTGAAGATTCGGCAACAGAAGCCTCTTCTGAACCAGAAGCTGAACCTGCTCCTCCCTTACCCTTCTGGGCACAGGCAGAGTCAGACCGCCAAGCTCGCTTAGAGCGTCTGAAAGCTACTGCCATTGAGGAACCAGAGCCGGAAGCTGAACCTGTAGCAACCACCGCTACAACCGAGGCGTTGCCGCCAGAACTGATGTTTGATGAAGGGTTCTTGTGGTCGGCAGAAGTCTTGGCAGCCCAAGGTCGTCGCCCCGATACCATCTCGGCAGAAGAAATCACTTGGCTCAAACGTCTTCGTCAAGGGCTAGATAAGACGCGCCGCAGCCTAGTCAATCAACTCAAGGCGATCGTGGGTCAAGGCCCGCTTAACCAAGACGCAGTCGAAGAAATTGAAGCGCTCTTGTTACAAGCTGATGTAGGGGTCGAAGCCACAGATAGAATTATTTCGGCTTTGCAAAGCAAGCTGAGAGAAGAAACCTTACCTCCCGAGCAGGCGATCGCTTATCTCAAGCAAATTCTGCGCGACATGCTAGATGAGCCTTTGGGTGGCGCTTACAATGCGGCATTTGCCCCCGAAAAAGACACGCTCAATATCTGGCTCATGACTGGCGTGAACGGAGCTGGCAAGACTACAACCATTGGCAAACTCGCCCACTTAGCCACCAAATCTGAGTACAAGTGTTTGATTGCAGCAGCAGATACCTTCCGGGCCGCAGCCGTGCAGCAAGTAAAGGTGTGGGGTGAGCGCAGTGGTGTAGAGGTGATTGCGAACCCTGGTCAAAATACCGACCCAGCAGCGGTGGTCTTTGATGCGATCGCGGCGGCGCAATCTCGTGGTGTCGAGTTATTGCTAGTTGACACAGCAGGGCGCTTGCAAAACAAGAAAAACTTAATGGATGAACTCAGCAAAGTCCGCCGGATCATCGATCGCAAAGCCGAAAACGCCAAAGTCGAATCATTGTTGGTTCTCGATGCCACGTTGGGTCAAAACGGGTTGCGCCAAGCGGCTGTGTTTTCAGAAGCGGCCCAACTCAGCGGTGTCGTGTTGACCAAACTTGACGGCACCGCCAAAGGTGGGATTGCTCTAGCGGTTGTTCAAGAACTGGGTCTGCCGATTCGCTTTATTGGTGCGGGTGAAGGCATCGAAGATTTACGTCCCTTCTCCAGCTACGAATTTATTGAGGCGCTGTTGGCGGGCTAAGCGGTTCTGCATTCGCTAGAATCTATCCCAATACAACGAAAGGGGCGGAACTTTGGTGAGTCCGCAAATTCCTGGTATTGAAACTTTTGCTTCCGATAATCACCGTGCAAAATCTGTAAATAGTGGTAAGCTGTCTCTTCAGGAATTTGCCAAAATCGCGACTACAGAAGGGCCAGTTTTATGGACATACTGCTATTCACTGGCTAATTCGTTCTTCATGACAGTCTGTTTCTTAATCTAATGACTGCTGTGCCTGTTCCTCGACAGCCCTCTCAACCTCCTGATCGTGCCGGTGGTGGCGCGTCACCCGATATGACACCAGTTTTTGCCCTGAAGGAACTGGTGTCCCGTCTGCATCGAGAACAGCACAAAATTCAAGACTTATTAAGCTCGCTTAGTTTTGCCTTACGCAGCTTTAACAACCTGAATCAGTTTTTAGAATTGATTCCGTTGATGGCAAGTCGCGTCACCGATGCCGATGGGGGGGCGCTGGTGCTGTTTAAGCCCAATGGACAGATGCGGCTAGAGCGCTTGCATTGTCAAGACAGCCGCCAATGTCATGATGTGCGTCGTGCTCTCGAAACCGCTACCCGCCAACTGACCGCTTCGGCAGCCAATTCGGGTGGGGCGATCGCGACCGCAAAAATGACCGCAGCCCTCGATCATCAAGTCAGCCACTATTTAGGCCCAGATGTGCACTTATTTGGCACAGCGATCTTGGTGAAAAATGCTGAGCGGGGTCGTCTCTATGTGTTTAGCCGAGCCGTTGACTACGCTTGGACTGAAACTCGCCAAAAGCTCGTTCGCCTAGTGGCTGACCAAACCGCCGTGGCAATCGAAAACGACGAGCTAACCGTAGAACTGCGCAAAAAAGAAAGGCTCGATCGCGAACTCGAAATTGGGGCCGAAATTCAACTGCAACTCCTGCCCCGGCAGTGCCCTACGATTCAAGGCATTGAGTTGGCGGCTCGTTGTCAAACGGCAAATCGGGTGGGCGGTGACTACTACGACTTCATCCCTATTCCCTCAGCGCGATCGCGAGCTAAGAAAGCTACGAACGGTGAACCTGGACGATGGAGCTTAGCGATCGGTGATGTGATGGGCAAAGGTGTCCCGGCAGGTTTGATTATGACCATGCTGCGAGGTATGTTGCGGGCGGAAGTGCTCAACGGTCACTCACCTGCGCGCATTTTGCAACACCTCAACCAGGTCATGTATGCCGATTTAGAAAACTCTAATCGCTTCGTGACACTGTTTTATTCAGAATACGACCCGCAAACCCAAATTCTGTCTTACAGCAATGCCGCTCATAACCCGCCATTACTATGGCAAGCGGCAACCAACTCGGTCAAGCGCTTAGAC
>CBIHQL010000080.1:0-11495 GCA_966211855.1 uncultured bacterium | reverse complement strand
CCCTGGCAGGGAAGGGGGCTGGGGGGTTAGGTCAAGTTCACCCGATCGCACCTCTTCACCTCCGTAGCTGCTATGGAATTCTTGACCATCTTTCTGTCGAGCCTGATCGCCCTGGTGTCACCCGCTGGCTTGGTGATCGATCGCGTGGCTGAGAGAGCAATCCGTGACCAGTTTCAAGGGGTGGAGCAGTTGCGGGTACGGGTAGACAATGCCCCTAGCTATCAAATTGTGCAGGGGAAAGCGGAGAAAGTGCGGATTGCTGGACGAGGGTTGTTTCCAGTTAAGGAATTTCGCATTGCTCAGCTTGATGTCGAAACTGACCCAATAGATGTCAACCCACGGGGCCAACTCAAACTCGATCGCCCGTTGCAAGCAGCAGTGCATCTGGTGATCACTCAGGCCGATATCAACCAAGCGTTGAGCTCGCCCACGGTTACCCGCCCACTTCGTGACCTCGGTATTCAATTGCTCAATAGCAACGAAGCTGAAGCCGCTCAGCGTTACGATTTTTTGAACCCTCAAGTTGAACTATTGCCGAACAATCGGATTCGGGCTAGAGTCGAGCTACAAGAACAAGGCCGCCCAGAACGCTTATTGATTACAGCAGAATCGGGTTTACAGGCGATCGCGGGTAGTCGGTTGCAGTTCATCGACCCGCAAATCAGTGTGGATGGCGAGACTGTTCCTGCTGAGATTCTCAATCCGTTTCTAGAGGGTCTGAGCGATCGCTTTGATCTCCGAAAGTTTCAGCCTGCGGGTCTGACGGCTCGCCTCTTACAATTGCAAGTTACTCCAGGGCAGAGTTTAGAAATTGCCGCTTTTGTCCGAGCTGAAACTCTGGATCTAAAAGCCGCTCAGTAGTGAATTTCGAGTACCCAACATCGGTGTGAGTTAGGCTAACACTAAGTTAGTCTTCAGGGACAGACGCTCTGAAAAATCCGCAAACAGGTTTCATTCACTTGTAGTTAGGGGTGGGCAAGCATCTCCTCAATCACTAGCCAACTGCTCATCGCTACTCAATAACGGCCCCCAGTCCCTCGCCATCAGCAGTTCCTAGGCATCTCTACATTATTTTTAGGAGGAGTTTTTATGGATAATCGCTCTTCAGCACGGCAAATTCCTGTCAGCTTAATCGCTGGGTTGTCAGTGCTCATCGTCGCGGCGGGTGGTGGTACGGCTTGGTGGGCTTGGCAAAATCAGAATGCGAATCTACCTGATCAAACCGCTAACACCATTAACTCTCCGAATGTAACGACCCAGCCTACGAGTGCCCCCAGTCCGATCGCACCTCAAACTGCAACCGCTCAAGTTTATTGGTTACAAGATGTAGGTCAAAGCTTAGCGTTAGTAACCAGCAGCGTCTCGGTAGAGTCTACAGATAGCACTGCTGATGTGTTAGAAGCCGCGATCGCCCAGTTGCTCAAAGGCCCCGCTCAGTCAAATGCCGCGATCGCCACGACCATTCCCGCAGACACGCAGCTTCGCAGTTTGAAAGTAGATGCGACGGGCATTCATGTCGATGTGTCGGAAGCATTTACCGAAGGGGGCGGTAGTGCGGCGATGACCGGACGCGTAGCTCAAATTCTTTATACTGCAACTAGCTTAGACCCCAATGCCAAAGTTTGGTTATCAGTAGAAGGCAAACCCTTAGAAGTGCTCGGCGGTGAGGGCTTGGTGCTCGAACAACCGCTTACCCGCCAAAGCTTTGAAAGGGACTTTGACCTCTAGCATTGACCGTCGAAGGTGTGGTGGGTTGCCCTGGACGACCCGCCAAACTAAAGGCGCGAAAGTGTCTAGCTTGCTGTTCGATGCGGGTGGCAAGGCGATCGCAAACCAAATTACACAGTTCAAAAATCAATTCATCTTCCACGCTGTAGTAAGCGGAGGTGCCTTCGGTGCGCCGACTGAGAATTCCCGCTTGCAGCATCACCTTCAGATGTTTAGACACATTGGCTTGGCTGGTATCGGTCGCCTCGACTAAGTCTTGCACGCATTTTTCGCCATCGCGCAGCAAGTTCAAAATCCGCAAACGCATTGGCTCGCTTAAGATACTGAAGTACTCAGCAATTTGCTGCATCACTTCTTGCGGTACGGGCTGCACTAATTTCATGCCAATCTGACCACAACGGCAACTGATCCCCACATCTTAGCAGCCAAAACCTAGATGACAACAGTGAGATCATCGAACCTGAGCAATTTCTAGGTTCTTATGTCTAGATTTGATAATTTTTTATTTTTGTAGGGTTTAAATGTTCTGCATGGTTGGGTTGATCTGCTGAATCTTCCCCAGAGATCCTGAGGACTGATCTCTTATTTAAGGTTAGGGTAGAGGCAAGCCTTTCCTGTCAGAAGGTTGCTTAGGTCTGCCAAATTTTCTATGCAACGAACCCCTCTACACGGTGACCCCGTTGACACTCAGCATTCTCCAGTTCGGGTCGGGATTCTCCACTCTTTAACAGGGCCGCTCACCAGTGCTGAATCTGTGCTCAAAGACGCTGCACTGATGGCGATCGCAGAGATTAATCAAACGGGTGGGGTACTAGGCAAACAAATTGAGCCGATCGTAGCGGATGGTGCCTCTAATCCAGATGTGTTTGGGCAACGCGCCCGAGAACTATTGCAAGAGCAGCAAGTCGTTACCTTGTTTGGAGGGTGGGCCTCTAGTAGTCGCAAGGCGTTGTTACCGATTTTGGCGCAGTTCAATACGTTGCTGTGGTATCCCGCGCCCTACGAAGGTTTAGAAACGTCACCCCATGTTTTCTATACAGGCAGTTGTCCCAATCAGCAGATTATCCCGGCAGTCAATTGGCTGCTACAACAACAACGCCGACGGTTTTATCTGCTGGGGGTCGATGAGGTTTACTCTCGCATCGTCCACAAAATCATTCAGGTGCAGGTTGAGCAGCAAGGAGGGGCGATCGCTGGCGCTGTGCATCTGCCACCCAACCCTACAAATTTTGAGGGCATCCTGGCGCAAATTCAACAGACCGAACCGGATGTCATTTTTAGTACTCTACCCGCCGATAGCAATCTCGCGTTTTATCCGCAATACCAGGCAGTAGGGCTGACAGCGACACAATTGCCTATCATGTCTATGACTCTCACCGAAGGCCAAATCGCGCAGATCGGTATGGCAGCAGCAGGCCATTATGCGGCTTGGCACTATTTTCAAAGTTTAGATACCCCCGCTAACCACACGTTTGTGCAACGGTTTCAGATTTGCTATGGCAGCGATCGCTCTACCAGTGCCCCCATCGAGACAGCTTACAGCCAGGTGTATTTGTGGAAGCAAGCAGTCGAAGCAGCGCAGTCTTTTGCAACTGATGCAGTACGGCAAGCAGCCTGGGGGCAGACCTTCGCAGCTCCTGGTGGGCAGATCCAGCTAGACAACAATCAGCATGGGCACAGGCTCTGTCAGATTGGAGAGATCTTGCCCAACGGTCACTTTCAGGTAATCTTTAGCAGCCAGTCAGCCATTCCACCCCAACCCTGGTTTGGCATCGACACCAGCAATGTTGCAGCTTCCGCCATGATCATGGGCTTATTGGCAGAGGTTCCACCCGCGATTCAATCCACTTGCCAATTAAGTCAAAAATCGCAGGACTTAGATGCAGCAATGGCTGAACTCGTCCAGGCGAAGCAACACCTTCAGCAGGTCAAGCATCAGTTATTGGAGCTAGCGCACCGAGAAGAACTACTCAAACGACGACTGTCAATTCAAATCCGCAATTCGCTAGAGCTTGACACGATTGTGAGAACGGCAGTGCAAGAAATTCGTCACTTGTTTGACATCGATCGCTGTGAGTTTTTGTGGTATTGGCCCTATGGCAAAACAAAATTAGAGCCGGTTCATGCCGCCTGTGCCCCCTACTTCCTTGCAGATCCTGGCATCGAGGGTGCTTTTGCGGGCGAAGTGCTCGGCGAATCGTTACTCAAGCTTAGTCCCCTCTGGATTGATGATGTCGCTACTGCCCCGCAGTTAGATACCCAGAGCCGTGAGCAATTGGCAAGTTTAGGCTTGGTATCGTTGCTGGCGATCGCGATCCATACCAATGTGGGGCGGATTGGGGCAATCTTTTGTGAGCAATATCAAGAGCCTCGCGCCTGGAGTAGTGGCGAAGTTGAACTGTTGCAAGATGTCGCCGATCAACTGGCGATCGCGATCGACCAAGCCGAACTGTATACGCAAACGCAAGCTGCTGCTGCTGCCGCTCAAGCCCAAGCCCAACGATTGACCCAAACCATAGCTGAGTTACAAACCACTCAAGCTCAACTGATTCAAACTGAAAAAATGTCGAGCTTGGGGCAACTGGTAGCTGGGGTCGCCCACGAAATCAACAATCCGGTGAATTTTATTTACGGCAACCTCAACTATGCCGACGAATACACCCGCGATCTATTGCGCTTGATTGAGCTATATCAGCGGCACTACCCTAAACCTGAGCTAGAAATTCAAGACTTTACGACCGCCGTCGATCTCGACTTTTTAGTCACCGATTTACCCAAAATGCTGGCATCCATGAAGCTAGGAGCCGACCGGATTCGCCAAATTGTTTTATCACTCCGCAACTTCTCACGCCTCGACGAATCGGATATGAAGCCCGTCAATATCCATGAAGGGATTGACAGCACCTTATTAATTTTGCAAAACCGCTTCAAAGCTCGTTCCAGCCATCCAGGTGTGCAACTGATCAAAGACTATGGCTCACTGCCCCCGGTTGAGTGCTATGCCGGACAGTTGAACCAGGTGTTTATGAACATTATCAATAATGCTCTTGACGCCCTGGATGGCAATCTCTTTCCAGAGTTTAGCCCCACTATTCGGATTCGCACCGAAGTCTTGCCGAGTGATACCACGAACAGCGATCGCCCAGCCACTCATGTTGCCATTCACATTCAAGACAATGGGCCAGGAATGTCGGAAGAGGTGATTCAGCATTTGTTTGACCCCTTCTTCACGACCAAGCCTGTGGGTCAAGGCACTGGCTTAGGGCTGTCGATCAGTTATCAAATTGTGGTCGAAAAACACCAGGGCACGCTGCGCTGTCAATCGCGACCCGGAGCAGGTGCTGAGTTTTCGATTGAAATCCCAATTCAGCATTGCCCGCCTCCTGATCCATCTGTTTAGGGAGCGATCGCATTTTCAATCACGCCTTCCGCCTGGTGAACGAGCGATCGCAACTCTTCTAACATCTCTAGCGGTGCCCCCTGCCACAAACCGCGTTGATTAGCTTCTAACAATCGCTCAGCCATATCTCGCAATGCCCAGGGGTTATGCTGCTGCACAAACGCTTGCACTTCGGGGTCGAGTAAATAAGCGTTAGCGACCCCTTGATACATGTGATCAGCAACGCAATGAGCGGTGGCATCGTAGGCAAACAGATAATCGACCGTGGCAGCCATTTCAAAAGCGCCCTTATAACCGTGACGCATCACTCCAGCAATCCACTTGGGGTTAACTACCCGCGATCGATAGACACGCGTGACTTCTTCTGCCAGCGTACGAATCTTGGGGTTTTGCGGTAGAGAATGATCGCCAAAGTAAGTTTGCGGATTTTTGCCACTAATAGTCCGTACCGCCGCCGTTAAGCCGCCTTGAAATTGGTAGTAGTCGTCAGAATCTAAGAGGTCGTGCTCGCGGTTGTCTTGGTTGTGGAGCACGATTTGCATTTGCTGTAACCGTTGCTCAAACGCCTCAGGAGCCGATCGCCCTTCGCCACTGCGGGTGTAAGCGTAACTGCTCCAGTTGATATAAGCACGGGCTAAGTCAGCGTCATCTGTCCAGTTTTGCGCCTCGATCAACCCTTGCAACCCTGCCCCGTAAGCACCGGGTTTGGAGCCAAATACTCGATAGCGCGATCGCTCGGCTGCTTGTTCGGGAGGTAAACCGAGAGATTGCCAGCGATCGCTTTCTTGAGCCACTTGAGCTGCTACAGGGTTGTCTGTGGCAGGTTCTGGTAAAGCCGCGACAGCTTCAACTGCTTGATCAAATAAGGCAATTAAGTTGGGGAAAGCATCACGAAAGAAACCCGACACCCGCAAGGTCACATCCACGCGGGGACGACCCAAAATCGCAACGGGGAGAACTTCAAAATCGACCACACGCCGCGATGGCCCATCCCAGACAGGTTGCACACCCAGCAGCGCCAATGCCTCGGCAATATCATCCCCTCCGGTTCGCATGGTTGAGGTGCCCCAAACCGACAACCCCAGCGTTTTCGGGAATTCTCCGTGTTCTTGGGTGTAGCGCTCGATCAACGCCTCGGCAGCCTTACGCCCCACGTCCCAAGCGCTCTCTGTGGGGATGGCACGAATATCGACCGAGTAAAAGTTGCGTCCGGTTGGCAATACTTCGGGTCGGCCTCGCGTTGGCGCACCGGATGGCCCACTGGGTACATAGCCCCCATTTAGGCCGTGGAGTAAGTTGGCGATTTCGGCTGGGGTTTGTTGCAGGTTTGGCAAGAGATAGGTGGAAATCCAATCGAGTTCTTGTTGAACTGCTGACCTCTCCCCCAGCCCCTCTCCTACAAGGCGAGGGGAGCCAGAGGTTAAAAGGCTGCTGGGTTGACTTTCCCTCAAATTTGGGGGGCTGGGGGAACCTTCTAACAGTTGCTCAACCAGTTCAGCGGCATGTTGTTCGAGCAGTTCTACCACATCGCCTCGGATGCGGCAGTTGGATAGGCGTGCTTGTCGGTGAGGAGCGATCGCTATTTGAGCATTACCATTGGTCACAAACTGCCAAGCTTCAGCAAAGTCAGCGGTGAGCGGGTCAAAATCTAAACCCCAAGCTTGCGCTAAAGCCCGTGTTAGCCCCAAACGACCTACGCCTGGATGCCGCGCGATCGCCACGACTAAATCTCGCAGTTGCCGACCTTGGGGAAGCTGCCCGAAGATATGCAAGCCGTCTCGGATTTGGGCTTCTTTAAGTTCGCACAGGTAGCCATCGGCACGGGTAAGAAATTCGGCTAGCTGAGTTTGCGCTTGGGCAGGGTCTAGTTCAATGCCCAAATCTTGATGAAGTTGCTCTTGCAAAACCAGGTTAGTGATGCGATCGCGAATGATGGGTAGGCGGGTTGGGTCGAGGCTTTGGGCTTCGTAATACTCATCGATCAAGCGCTCTAGTTGTTGCAGCGGCCCATACAGTTCGGCACGGGTCAGGGGTGGCGTTAAGTGGTCGAGAATGACGGCTTGGGCACGACGCTTGGCTTGAGCACCCTCACCCGGATCGTTGACGATAAATGGGTAGAGGTGGGGCAACGACCCAAAGGCAATTTCTGGGTAGCAATCGGCTGACAATGCAATACTCTTGCCCGGAAGCCACTCCAAGTTGCCATGCTTGCCCACATGCACGATCGCTTGGGCTTGAAAATGTTGCCGCACCCAGTGATAAAAAGCCAAATAAGCGTGGGTGGGTTCTAAATCTGGCGCGTGATAATTGAGCGCCGGATCAAGGTCGTAGCCGCGCGAGGGTTGAATGCCAACAAACACGTTGCCGAGTTGCAGGCCAGAAATTGGAAATTGTGGGGTAGCTTTTGAATCTGCTTCTGCACTTTCTTGAATAATCTCAGCATCAGGTGTGCCCCAGCGATCGCTCATTCCTTGCTGGACGGGTTCTGGCAACGTTGCCCAATATTGCTGATACTCGCTCAAATCTAGGCTTTGCTGAATGTTTCGCCAATCTCGGCCTTCGGGGTCATTGGTTACCCCAGCCGTTAACCGCCGAATCAGTTCATCGCCTGTCCGGGGCAGATTCTCGACAGCATATCCTGCTGCTTGTAGAGCTTGGAGGATTTCGACACAACTAGCGGGGGTGTCTAAACCCACACCATTGGCTAAGCGACCATCTCGTGTGGGGTAGTTGGCTAAAATCAAAGCCACACGCCGCTCAGCAACTGGAGTTTGACGCAGTTTTACCCAGTGAGTCGCTAAGTTTGCTACAAACTCAATGCGATCGCGGACAGGTTCATAGCCAACCACATCGGTTTCTAAGTCAGGGTGACGGGTTTGCACCGCCTTAAACGACACTGCCCGACTAATGATCCGACCATCGACTTCTGGGAGCGCCACGTTCATCGCCATATCGCGTGGTGATAGCCCTCGCCATTCGCTTTGCCACTGCTCAACGGTGCCCCCACTCAAAATCACTTGCAACACAGGCACATCCAGTTGTTGCCATAGCTCTAAGTTAGGGGTGGTGGTATCTAGCCTGGCGAGCGAAAAACTGGTGGCATTCAGCAACACCTGGATCGGTGCGGCATTGGCGGACTGAAAGTATTTCAACAGCAGTTGTTGCAAATCCAGGTCACGCAAGGACGGTACAAATACAGGGGCAGGTTCTAGCCCCCGCTGTGCCAACGCTTGACACAAGGCATCGATCGGCGCGGTATTGCCAGCGAGATAGTGGGCTCGATAAAACAGCAACCCCACTTTGGGCGCGTTGACTGGGAGTTCAACCTTTGAACCCGAGGTGGACGTGAGCGATCGCCACGGATATCCCCCCATTTGCGGGATAGGTTGTGGCGGCAACGGCTGGTCTGGAAACGCTAAACTTGCTTGCGCGACGAACTTAAGGGCATTGGTCAAGTTATCAACCCCGCCCTCAATGAAATACCGCCAAAGCTGATTGACTGCGGTTAGGGGTGCAGTCGAGTGACTCAGCAAATCAGGGTCTGGGCGATCGTCTCCTGGCAACACGTACAAAGCTGCCCCAGTTCGTTGCACCGTTTCTTTAACCACTTCTAGACCGTAAGACCAGTAAGCTCGTCCACCCAATACCCGGACAACAATTACTTGAGCCGCTTCAAGGACTTCTTCGGCGTAAGTGTCAATTGTCAGTTGTTGCTGCAAATGAAGTAAGTTAACCACTCGCAGTTGCGGAAACCCTGTGGGCAGGTGAGCGATCGCTTTGGCAAGGGTTTGAATATCTGTATCTGCTGCCGTCAACACCACAATGGGGGCTGGAGTTTGTTCGATAAAAATGACGCCTTCAGCTTGAGGATTCCACCCTCCTGGCATCGCGGCTAAACGGTGCATCCTGTAGCAACTCCTGGTAACGGCTGTCTCAAGAACTCTCTATCCCTTTACGGATCTGGATGAGAGTTGATTAAGTTATGCTAATAGGGATTCACACTACTAGCTTCAGTGTGAGTTTTATTCAAAGTTCTCATCTTATCGTTAGATATTCCCTCTGACCGTAGCGGCTTCAATTGTTATCTGGTTGAAACCGTGCTGCATCGTTTTTGCCCGTTTGGGTGAAACACGAAGTTTGACTGAGTCAGGCGTCTAACCCGTGCCCAAAGATCCTGAAAATGCCCAGCTCCCCAACTTCAGCAGTACGCCGGACTTTGCCAGCCGCAACCTTCGAGCAACTGCGTGCGCTTCTGCAACAAACCGCTCAGGCGATCGCAACTCCTAGGCCAGCCACCGTACTGACCGAAGCCATTGTGGTCACGCTCAACTCGCCTGCCGACCTCGCCGATCTTCAATTTACGCTGGTAGTTTCTGAGCCGTTTAGTGCCTTACTACAAGGTAAAAAGGTTGATGGTGGCACTGAGGCCAGTACATCTGAATTACTCGACTTTAGCTCTCCGCTCTATCAAATTGATCTCACCTTTGCCCCAGAAGCGATCGCCAATTTTTTAACTCGCTTAGGCACAGCCCTGTCTCCAGCCTCAGAAGGACAAGCTTCCCTCACACAACTGCATCAGCAATTACGCTCTAATGATGCACTGCTGCAAAGCGAATTTACGCTCAAACTGATTGACTGTCTGACCACGGCTGGGTCGCTAGGAGCAGACCTATCCTCAAGCTATCCGTACGTCTCGGTCTGCCAGCCTGTTGAAGAAGCGTTACGGCAGCAAGTGGAGCAAGAGCGGTTACTCAATCAGGTGATTACGCAGGTACGCCAAAGCTTAGAGCTACCTGTGATTTTAGAAACTGCTGTACAGCAAGTGCGACACCTACTAGAGGCCGATCGCTTGGTGATTTACCAGTTGAGCCCGTCCCTCACTTCGGTAACTTACAACTCCAGCAACTTTAGCAATCGTTTAACCAGCCTCAAACCGGGTTCTGGTTGCATCACTTACGAAGCCCGATCATCGCCCGCGATCGCCTCAATTCTCAACCTGGTAGTCAATGAGCAGTCTTTAGAAATTCCGGGCTATAGCGAGAAATATCGTCAGGGTTACACCTTGGTGGTCAACGACACGGAAGCAACCTACAAGCTGGCTCCCAACTTGCTCAACTTTTTGCAGCGCCGCCAGATTCGCGCCAAGTTAGTAGCTCCCATTGTGGTGCAAGGAGAACTTTGGGGCTTGTTAACTGCCCATCAATGCACAGCACCGCGAGATTGGCAGGAGCGAGAGCAGACATTTCTGAAACGGATTGCCGAGCACCTAGCGATCGCCATCGACCAAGCCCAACTCTATGCTCAGTTGCAACAACAAAAGCAAACGTTAGAGCAACAGGTTATTGAGCGGACTCAAGAGTTACGAGATGCGTTAATTGCTGCACAGTCAGCCAGTCGAGTTCGCAATGATTTTCTGGCGACCATGAGCCACGAACTGCGCACGCCACTGACTTGTGTGATTGGCATGTCAGCCACGCTCTTACGTTGGTCATTTGGGCATTTGAGCGATCGCCAACGCCACTACTTACAAACCATTCATGACAGTGGCGCCCATTTACTTGCCCTGATCAACGACATGCTCGATCTGTCTCAGGTAGAAGCGGGCAAAGCGGTTTTGAGCATCAGCGAGTTTTCGCTCTCAGATCTAGTCACCCAAAGTCTAGAAACCTTTCAAGAAAAAGCAGAAGCGACTGGAATTACGCTTGAACTCGATTTACAGATTCCTGAGGGTCATGATTCTTTCACTGCCGATCGCCGCCGACTCAAGCAGGTGTTGCTAAATCTTTTGAGCAATGCAGTCAAATTTACCCCTGAGGGCGGTAAAGTCACCTTGCGCAGTTGGCTAGAGGGCACCAACGCAGTTTTGCAAGTAGAAGACACAGGCATTGGCATCCCAGAACATCAACGCCCAATGTTGTTCCAAAAGTTTCAACAGCTCGACACGTCTTACCAGCGCAAATATGAAGGCACTGGACTAGGTTTAGCCCTCACCAAACAACTCGTTGAGCTGCACAGTGGCTGGATTGATGTCGAATCTACGGTCGGGGCAGGCTCAATCTTCACGGTTCAATTACCCGCCCAGGAGTTAGAAGCCAGCGATTCTCCCAAGCTGATGCTGAATGGCAATGGCTCTCAAGGCCGGATTGTCTTGATTGATCACCAAGACGAAAGCGCAACGTTGATCTGTGAGCTGTTGACTGCGGCTGGATTTCAGGTTGTTTGGTTGGTCGAAGGTGCTACCGCTGTGAAGCAGATTGGCATTCTGCATCCTGTGGTCGTGATCACCGATTTGCAGGTTCCGGGTATGGACGGCTATGAGGTGATGCACTACATCCGCACTACACCGACCACGCAAGCCATTAAGATT
>CBIHQL010000079.1:0-11641 GCA_966211855.1 uncultured bacterium | reverse complement strand
CCTCAAGACGATGGGGTGCAATATCTTTCAAAGACTTGACGTTGGCATAACGAGGGTCTTTGTCAGGTACACACAAGATTTTTTCGTCGCGATCGCCCCCATCAATCATTTCCAACATTCCGATCGGGCGAGCTGCAATCACACATCCGGGGAAGGTTGGCTGATCCATGATCACCATGCCATCGAGAGGATCGCCATCATCCGCCAGTGTATTTGGGACAAACCCATAATCGTAGGGGTATTGCACAGAAGCATAAAGCACGCGATCGAGAGCAAAGGCTTGCAGGTCTTTGTCAAACTCGTACTTGTTTTTGCTACCCGCAGGAATTTCGATTAGGACATTGATCAGACCTGCTTTTGGCTGGGCAGGAATGCGCGATAAGTCCACAGTATTTCTCCAAATAAACAGACTACAGAGGCGGTTTACAAAAGCAAACTACTAGCATTTTAGGGGAATACGGCGATCGCCGAACTGGCAATCGCTTGGCTCCACTCGGCAATACTGATAGCTTGCTGAAATTTAACCCCTGTAGCAGGTGGCAGTGGCTCACAGTTCAGTGTTCACTCCTGAAACTGCTAAGAGCTGTCGTACATGCTGAAATGTGCTTTAACTTGCTTTTGGCACTAGCCTCTCGCTCTTGGTAGGGTATAGCTTCTGTTTTGAATCGGTTCGACGCGAGTAGACGAGTAATGAGCGATTACATAAATCGGCAATGTTAAAGTCATTAGCGCAATAACGGTTCCGACAATGTCTGCCAACCTATGACTAGGTCGATCAGAAGGGTTGGCGGGATGACCACCTGATTCCATAAAGGTTTGAAGGTTAAACGAACTGTGCTTGCTAGATTAACTAGCAATGAGAGCTGAACATCAGCCCCCATAGATATAATTTTAACAATTCCCTTCCTACAGACTGTTTTTCTGCTAACAATACAAAAAATTTACAATTCATTCTGAGATTGAGATTGTAAAAGCTGCCGGATGCTGGTCAACTCAGTCAATATGGCTCGTAAAACCTCTAAAGTCGCGCTTTGAGCCGATTCTTGCACTTCAATTGTGACTTGCTGCACCCCCAAAATATCGCGAGCAAACCGAGCTACCTCGTTAGGATGAAATCGTAGGGGATCGGTATCATTCAGTCGCAGCTCGGGGTTGAGCCGTTGAGCGTTGTAAGGTGGGTTGAGATCTTTAGGATCTGTATTGGCATATCGATAAATAGAAGCGCGAGAACGGTTGAGCACCTTTTGCACCGCTTCAATATCCATTAATTCTGGCTGCACCGACCCCATGTCCATCAATGAGACTCTAGTTATTAAATTGAGATTTCAGTCCCAATCGTAACATCACACTGCATTCAAAGCGTCAATGTTTTTTCAAACTGGGCATTGTGCTTTGATTCAAGCTTGTGTTAGACCCTAACTCCTGTTTGTACACGCCATAGGCTAGCATAGACACCATTTTGAGCTAGCAATTCCTCATGACGCCCTTTTTCGATCAAACGCCCATATTCCATCACATAAATGCAGTCAGCGTTACGAACGGTCGAGAGACGGTGCGCGATCGCGATTGTAGTGCGGTTTTGGGTGATCCGCTCTAGAGATTTTTGAATTGCGGCTTCGGTCTCGTTATCAACGGCTGAGGTGGCTTCGTCAAGAATCAAAATCGGCGGGTCTTTGAGGATGGCTCTGGCGATCGCTAAGCGTTGACGTTGTCCACCCGATAATTTTTGCCCCCGTTCACCCACAATCGTGTCGTAGCCTTGGGGTAATTGCAAAATAAATTCGTGAGCTTCAGCGACCTTGGCGGCAGCGACAATTTCGTCAAAGCTGGCATCGGGTGTGCCGTAGGTGATGTTGTCTCGTACTGAGCCGTGGAACAAGAACACATCTTGACTCACCAACCCAATCGATCGCCGCAAATCTTTGAGGTTGATCTCGCGAATATCCAAGCCATCGAGGGTAATTAAACCGGATTGAATTTCGTACAGCCGCAATAACAGCTTCACCAGCGTGCTTTTGCCTGACCCCGTAGAGCCGACGATCGCGATCGTTTGACCTGCCGGAATCCGCAATGACAAATCAGTAATGACGGGCGATCGCTGGTTGTAGGCAAAGGTGATGTTCTGCAACTCGATCTCGCCTTGTACCGAGTTCACAGGGAGCGATCGATGACCGGGGTGAATCGCGATCGGCGTGTCGAGCAAATTCATAACTCGATTTGTAGAGGCCATCGCCCGCTGGTATTGGTCTAGGGTTTCACCCAGGCGAGTCAGGGGCCACAGCAATCGTTGGGTGAGAAACACCAAGACACTGTAAGAACCAACCGATAACCGCCCTGCAACCGCTTCCATACCACCGATTAATAGAGTAGCGGTAAAGCCAAACAAAATAATGAAGCGGATTAACGGTACAAAGGCCGCACTTAAGGCGATTGCCCGACGGTTGCTACGACGATAAGCTGCACTCTCTGCGGCAATGCGATCGCGCTCATAAGCCTCGGTGACAAAGCTTTTGATTGTGGTGATGCCACTGAGGTTATTGGCAAGCTGACCGTTGAGTAACCCGACCCGTTCGCGTACTTCGGCATACCGGGGAGCCAGACGTTTTTGAAAGGCGATCGACCCCCACAGAATAAACGGCATCGGTAACATCGCCAACCAAGCCACCGAGGGAGCCAAATAGAAAAATGCGCCACCAATCACAATGACGGTGGTCAGCACTTGCAAAACTTCGTTGGCTCCAAAGTCTAAGAAGCGCTCTAGCTGGTTAATGTCATCATTCAAAACCGACATCAACCCGCCTGTGCTGCGTTCTTCAAAATAAGCCAGTTCTAACTCTTGTAAGTGCCCATAGGCATCGAGGCGGAGGCTGTGCTGAATATTTTGTGCCAAGTTACGCCACAAGCGGGCATAGGCATATTCAAACAGTGACTCTAAGCTCCAAATGATGAAGCTGAGAATCGATAAGGCAACTAATTGAGCAAAAATATCTCGAATGCCAAACTGAGCAACAATCGAGTCTTGACGATTGACGACTACATCGACTGCTGCCCCGATCAATGCTGGAGGAGCGAGATCAAAGATTTTATTTAAAACCGAGCAAGCGATCGCCCATCCCATTTGCCGGTGGTACTGACGTGCATATTGCAGCAGGCGGCGAAGTGGATGAGCGACCCGTGTAGAGCGTTGCTGGGTAGAACCGGGACGAGAATCAATCACAAACGAACCGAACTAAGAGGTGGAAGCGTGACGGATTGATTTTAACCTCTGGGTACAATCGGGCGATCGACGGCATCGCGATATGGCTGAACTTCAGCGGTGTAGCCAATCGGTAGCACAGCTTCCACGTTTTCGTGTGGACGAGGAATAATTACCCAAGTTTCTAGGGTACCGCCATAAACCGATTCAACTGCTTCAATGCCAGCAGCAACGGCTGTTTTCACTTCTGAAACATCTCCGCGCACGTTCACGGTGAAGCGAGCACTCCCGGCCCGAATGTAGCCAACGAGTGTGACGCGACCTGCTTTGACCATAGCATCTGCGGCGGCAAGCACTGCCGGGAAGCCTTTGGTTTCAATTGAGCCAACCGCCTGTGATGATCCACCTGCCTGTGGAGGCATTGCCAAATCTCCTGAACTAAATGACGTAAACGAGCGCTAAGCCCTCATTATTGTACGAATCTCACCCGCGATCAAAACATGCGGAATGGTTCATCTTTCTCGGTGTAGTGAATGGGAAGAACGTCCTCTACGTTTGCGGGTGGGTTGGGCACGATGTAGTGGCTGACCACTTCACCCCCCACAACCTTTTCGACAGCCGCTACACCAGCTTCGACCGCACGCTTGACTTCGGCTACTTGACCGCGAACAGCGACGAGGAATTCTGCACGCTCAGCGAGGCCATAATACACCAGAGTGACTGCCCCGGATTTCACCATCGCATCGGCTGCGGCAAGAACTGGAGGAAACCCCAGCGTTTGAATGACTCCAACCGCCACTGGCATGTTAAAGCTGCTCCTGAGTCAAGAGAATACGTGGATTCATTGTACGAGGTTCGCTGTCATTTTTTGATCACGGTTTATCAGGAAAGGCGCTAGTACTGTCTTGCGTAGGTCGGCTTATTCCTTGTGCTAGAGGTTGGCCTAACTCAGAGGAGCCAAGCTATCTTTACTACCTCCTCACACATTTTCAGGGTATAAAAACCATGTTTAAGATTCTTGGTTCAACCGTTGCCCTAGCGGTGTTTGCACTACCATTAATCCCGCAAGCAGTCTTTAGCCAACAAGCAACTACACAACCCAGCCCAACCTCAAACAACTCTGTTACAGGTGCAACTCCCGTGACTGGGACGACTCCGGTAACAGGCGTTGACAACCCTGGCAATCAAAACTTAGTCAATTCTGGGGCAGGGGGAGCAGGGGCAGTGAATCAACCGCTCAATCAAAACCAGACCTCAGGCTCAGCTCAAGGCAACGCAGCGATCGCGCCTGTCCAAGTCCAACTTGCTCCCGGTCAATCTGTTTTGTTGCAAGTTGTAAGCCCCAATGGCACAGCTACCAATGGTGGTGCCAATCTAGGGATCAATGCTGGTACAAACGGGGGAGCTAATACGGGGAACTTGAATGGAACTAACGCCGCAACTGGTACGAATGGCAATGCGGATGGAACCAATACCGGAAATACCAATGCCAATCAAGCGCCCAGAACGACTAATAATGCAGCGTCTACTACAACTATTAATCCGGGTGGCGTGTTGAATTTGTCCACAGCTACAAGCGATCGCCCCACTGCTAGCAATACCCGTAACGCCCAGAATACCAGTGGCGTCGGCAATCAAGCGGCTGCCAATACCAACAATGTTTTGAACAATATCCAACCCACTAACTCGGTGAATGGCAATAACGCTGCTAATCAAGGTGTGCAAAACAGCCAAAACAACCAGGCGTTTGTGGTGCGAGGCACGTTAGATGCACCGTTGCGGCAAGCGGTTTGTGCGCAAAATTGGCAGCAAGCGACCGGAATTGTGAATCGGGCGATCGCTGCTG
The DNA here is from genome assembly GCA_966211855.1 of uncultured bacterium. GTDB lineage: Bacteria > Cyanobacteriota > Cyanobacteriia > FACHB-46 > FACHB-46 > CBIHQL01. The sequence goes on along the minus strand of CBIHQL010000079.1, from coordinate 6,599 downwards.
CTCCGGCTACAGCCACCCAATATCGAGGTCAGCTCGAATCCTACCGCGAGCAACTGCAAACTCTGCAAGCCGCTAATGTGCGAGTCCCAAATTGGCAGCAACAATGTGGTAGCTAGTTGAAACTCACAGGGATGGCCTAGCGAAATTGAAGGGCTAAACAGAGGCTCCTAGTTCTGCTAGTTCCATCCACCGCTCGGTTGCAGCGTCGATCGCGTGTGTGAGTTCGGCTAAGCGCTCTGAGAGTTTTTGCACTTCGCTAAACCCTGCCGGCGGGTTGTTGTAGAGCGTGGCTTCAATCTCAGCTTTCTCTGCCTCCATTTCAGGGATCTTGGTTTCTAGCTGCTCAAACTCTCGCTTGTCTTTGTAAGACAGTTTGCGAGGTTTGCTGGCTGAGCCGTTAGCTGTGGCTGGCTCGTCAGTAGAGGAGGCTAATTGAGTTGCTTTGACCTGAGATTTATCTGAGTTGCTAGCTTCGGCTTCTTTGGCAGCTTTTTCCTCTTTTTCTTTGAACTCCAGATAAACAGAGTAGTTGCCGGGATATTGCCGGAGGTTGCCGCCCGGTTCTAAAGCAAAAATGGTATCTACGGTGCGATCGAGGAAGTAGCGATCGTGTGAGACGACAATCACACAGCCGTTAAAGTCTTCGAGATAGTCTTCTAAGATCGCCAGGGTTTGCACATCTAAGTCGTTGGTTGGTTCGTCCAAAATCAAGACATTGGGTTCACCCATCAGCACACGCAGCAAGAACAACCGCCGTTTCTCGCCCCCCGATAATTTGTGAATGGGAGCATATTGCTGATTGCCCGGAAACAGAAATCGCTCCAACATTTGTGATGCGGTGATTTGCATACCATCGGCAGTTTTGACATACTCACCTACTTCTTTGATGTAGTCGATCACGCGCTGATTTTCGTTGAGAGCAGTGAGCAGATCGTCAGAATGTTGGTCGAAATAGCCAATGTGAATCGTAGAGCCAATCTCAACCGTACCTGCATCTGGTTCTACCCGACCTGTGATCATATTCATCAAGGTCGATTTACCCGCGCCATTGCCGCCGATAATGCCGATGCGGTCTTCGGGGTTGAAGTTGTAGGTAAAGTCTTGAATTAAGATGCGGTCATTGTAGGCTTTGCAAACTTGGTTGAGTTCAATAACTTTTTTGCCAATCCGCCGACCTGGGGTAGAGATTTCGACTTTGCCCTGGACTTGCTTAAACTCCTGAGCTTGCATATCTCGAATGCGATCGATTCTGGCTTTTTGCTTGGTGCTCCGGGCTTTGGGGCCACGCTTGAGCCACTCTAATTCTCGTCGTAAAACGCCTTGATGCTTGCGTTGGCTACTGATGGCAGATTCCTCGGCAAGGGCTTTTTTCTCTAAGTAATAAGAATAGTTGCCTGCATAGCCGTACAAATCACCGCGATCGATTTCGATAATGCGATTGGTAACACGATCGAGAAAGTAGCGATCGTGCGTAATCAGCAATAAAGCACCGCGAAAACGCTTGAGGTAACTTTGCAACCACTCCACTGACAGGGCATCTAAATGGTTGGTGGGTTCATCCATTAACAGCACGTCTGGCTCTGAAATCAGGGCTGCAGCTAAAGCAATCCGCTTGCGATACCCACCCGACAAGTCACCAATTTTCGCGTCAAAGTCTTCAATGCCGAGCTTGGTGAGAATGATTTTGGCTTGCGTTTCTAGATCCCAGGCAGCGATCGCATCCATTCGCTGAGAGACGTTCGCTAGCTGGGTCATCAATTGATTGGGGTCACCATGACCGTGGGCTAGCTTGTCAGAGAGCGCTTCATATTCGCGCACCAGAGTCATGCGTTCGCCACTGTCGGCAAACACCTGCTCTAGCACGGTGTGATTTTCGTCTAAGTCAGGCTGTTGAGGTAGGTAGACGATTTTGACACCAGAGTTGACGAGAATTTGCCCACTATCAATCGGTTCTAGCCCTGCAATCATTTTTAGTAGAGTTGATTTGCCAGAGCCATTGGTGCCGATCAGGCCGACTTTATCGGTAGGATCGAGGCTAAAACTGGCATCTTTGAGAATTTCTTTAATCCCAAAGTCTTTTTGAACAGATTGCAGCGTAAAGATACTCATTACGAACTCTAGTCGGGGCAGCGTTGAACACAGACAGGAAGCCAAAGCACTCTTGGCAAATTGGGGCAGACTGATTACCCCTATGCTTCATACTAAACACTGCATTTTAACTAATCGCACTCACGAATATTTGAATCTGGGTCAAGACAGAGTCGGGCAGGCTGAGTTAGTGATAAAAGGCTGACTTGCAGATTGGGTTCGCGATCGCATCTTTGGCTCTCTAAAATTCTGAGTTTCTCCCTCAACCTCAAGCTACACCAAGGATTTGTGAGACGTGTCAAACGCAACGAGTGGCTCGGATTAATTGATGAGGCTGGCAAAATTTACACAAACTTCAGCTATTTTGCCTAGATTAATCACACTTTCGAGACAATGATCCGTCCCCTGACCATGCACAATAGAGAGGGTTCCGATGCAGCTTGAGACTTTGAATCTATTTCGATCGCTGAATCCTCCGGAAGATCTTTCGTTGTAGGTGTTGATCAACTCAAGACGATTATTCGTCTCCGTCGTAAGATGAGGGCGTAAAATCACGGAAATCTACTTCAAGACCCTGGCTATCTCCCATCCACTAAGGTGAAAATACAGTAGAAGAGAACCGTTTAGAGTTTGTAGGCTTTACATAGTTCAGCATCATCAGTAGGCTAAACAGCAAGGCGACCTTCACTCCACGTTTTCGCCCTCTCTTCAAAATCTCAGCAACGATATTCGCTCCGTTACGCTAGTTCCAGACAATTGGGTTGAATCTGCCCTAACCTGTAGGAGAACCTCATGAAAGACTTCGTTCTAGACGCCCCTAACCAAGAACGCTACACCTACTTTATTGCCCTCTACGGTCGCAACTACCAACAACGCACAGCTCTTTTACACGTTAGACACGATTTTGGCGATTCGATTCGCGAACTGCACACTTTGATTCGTGATCGCATTAATGAAGTGTTGGGTGAAGAAACACCTTCTTGCTATCACATCTTAGCTTTGGCTGCACCAGAACCTATTCCCTGCCCTGCATCTAGCTGATCTTGAGTGGCCTGATATTCTGAACTCGTGTGATCGATGATTTCAGCGATCGCTCACGATTGCTCCTCATCCAATTTCTGCTAAAAGCCAGACTTGCGTAGGGGTGGCGCGGTAAACTGGAACTCATGTTTACCAGTTTTTTGCCTCCAACCGCCCAAAACCTCACAGAGCCAGCTTCTTTGGCTTTGGCCCAGAGCATTCAACGCCAGGATGTTCTTACTGACCTGTCTCCTACAGCGATCGCTACCGCTTATGTGCAACAGGGGAAAGGTGGAACTCCAATCTTATTGCTACATGGGTTTGACAGCTCGGTTTTTGAGTTTCGTCGTTTACTGCCTCGTCTTGCTGAGCATCAAGAGACATGGGCAGTTGATCTATTAGGGTTTGGATTCACCGACCGTCCTCTAGGGCTGAGCTTTGCCCCGGCTGCTATCAAAACCCATCTTTATAAATTTTGGCAAACTCTCATTCAGCGCCCCGTGGTTTTAGTAGGGGCATCAATGGGTGGTGCAGCAGCGATCGACTTTGCGCTGACTCATCCTGAATGTGTTGAGAAACTCGTTTTAATTGATAGTGCTGGTTATAAGAGTGGCCCAGCATTAGGGAAATTTTTGGCAGCTCCGATCGCTGGTTTAGCCGCTGAGATTTTGCGCAGTCCTAAGGTGCGTCAACGTGTCAGCCGTACTGCCTACTACGACCCAACCTTAGCGTCCGAAGATGCGTTGCTCTGTGCTGCGTTGCATCTAGAGTTACCTCGCTGGCAACAAGCGCTGGCGGCATTCACCCAAAGCGGGGGTTATACCTCGTTTCGGCAACAGTTACACCGCATTCAGCAGCCGACCTTAATTTTGTGGGGAGAAGCCGACAAAATTTTGGGAGTTGCAGACGCAGTGAAGTTTCAGCAAGCGATCGCTAACAGCAAACTGGTGTGGATTAAAGAATGCGGTCATGTCCCTCACCTGGAAAAGCCTCAGGAGACGGCTGATCACATTCTGGCTTTTTAACGCTTCTGGGTGCTAAAGCGGTCAGCTAGCTGGCTAACCAATCAAAAATCTGCTCCAGTTGGTTTAGAGAGATGAAGCCATATTGCCAAAGCACAATCGGCAGTGAGCCAGATTCCTGGTCACAGCGACGTTGAGCGATCGCGATCGAGGAGGCGGAAACAGCCAGTTCTTCTTGGATGAAGTTAATGAGTTGAGCTTTACTCCGACTAACGCGAATCATAAACGCTTCACCTCCTCATTCCTTTAGCAATTTTTTAAGCTGAATACTTGTTTAACAATAAATCTTTGAAATTTGGCGATCGCCCAAGTTGCTAACAGATAGTTTAGATAGCAACGGGCTGAAACGAGTAACGCCTGAAGAACTCTATGATAAAGGTCTTGGTTGCCACTCAATGATGCGTTAGTCACCGTTTACCCATGATTGATATCACAGGATAAACTTTGGGGAACTGAGGCGCAGCGATCGCATCTAAAATCTCGCGAAAATTAAGTTGTGGTCATTATCCTATAAATTGGTTGCAGATTTTGCCTCATCCTCTTGATTCACCTCGTCAGGTGATTGTTTCCCAGAACCTTAGATGATTTTTGTATCTAAAAACAGCTCAATGCCTGGGAGTGGCGATCGCCTAAAATGAAATTACTTTTGAGCAATCTCCCCCAAACGTTGATGGCTGTTAATTCTCAACCTGTAACAGCGACCTTGGCTGCTGGTTTTCATGCCCTCTCTGAGCCGCTGCGAATTCAAATCTTGGAGCTGTTGCGATCGCGAGAACTCTGTGTCTGCGATTTGTGCGAACAATTGTCGGTGCCGCAGTCAAAGCTGTCCTTTCACTTAAAAGCCTTAAAAGAAGCGGCTCTGGTGCGATCGCGGCAAGAAGGTCGCTGGATCTATTACAGCCTCAATTTGCCGCAATTTGTGGTTTTAGAACAATATTTGTCAGATTATCGCCGTTTAACAAGCTTAGTGCCTGCTCAATCTTGCGCCGATCTCAGCAAAGGCTAAGCATCGCCAAGGATAGGATGAGTAGCTGTACTCATGAGCGACGGTTGTGAAAGAACGTCTGATTATTTTTACTCGCTATCCTGAACCGGGGAAAACAAAAACTCGCTTAATTCCGGCGATTGGGGCTGAAGCCGCAGCTTGTCTCCAGCAACAGATGACCGAGCATACGGTGGCGCAGGCTCAGAGTTTGGCATCGCAGCGGGGAGTAGAGCTAGAAATTCGCTTTGCGGGGGGCAATGAGCGGTTGTTGCGATCGTGGTTGGGGCCAGATTTGCGCTATCGATCGCAAGCAATAGGTGATTTGGGCGAGCGGATGGCTGAGGCGTTTCGGCAAGCCTTTGCTGAAGGGATGCAGCGAGTGGTGATCATTGGGATTGATTGCCCTGGTGTGGATGCTCTACTGCTCAATAAAGCGTTTGAAACCATAGCAGACCAAGATTTAGTTCTAGGGCCGGCGATCGATGGTGGATATTACTTGATCGGGTTGCAGCGATTTGTCCCTCAATTATTTCAAGGCGTGCATTGGAGCACCGACCAAGTGCTGCAACAAACGGTAGAGATTGCCGCTAGTCAGAATTTGACAGTTGGATATCTACCCACCCTGGAGGATGTCGATCGCGCTGAAGATTTGGCGGTTTGGGAGCGGGTGAGCGGCACTCCAGTTGCTGAGTTAGAGAACCCAAAAATCTCAGTCATCATTCCGGTGCTGAACGAAGCAGAGGCGATCGCCAAGACCATTACCCAAGCGCAACAGGCCGTGAATACCGAACTCATTGTGGTGGATGGGGGAAGCTCTGATGATACGGTGGCGATCGCGCGATCTTTGGGTGTGCAGGTTATCTCATCCCAGCCAGGCCGAGCTGTGCAGATGAATGCTGGAGCAGCAGTAGCAACAGGTGAGATTTTGCTGTTTTTGCATGGCGATACCTTACTACCTACAGATTTTGCTCAGCAGGTGCGGCAAACATTGAAGCTACCCCCATATGTTGCTGGAGCGTTTGAGTTACAGATTGACAGTCAATTGCCCAGTCTGCGTTTCGTAGAACGATTTGTAAAATGGCGATCGCGTTATTTACAGATGCCCTACGGCGATCAAGCTATTTTCTTACGCACCAAAGTTTTTCGGCAAATGGGTGGCTTTGCAGAGTTGCCAATCATGGAAGATTTTGAGTTGATGCAGCGATTACGTCATCGGGGGGCGATCGCGTTGGTGCCGCAACCTGTTCTGACCTCGGCGCGTCGTTGGGAAAAGCTGGGTGTCTGGCGCACAACACTGACCAATCAACTGATCATTCTGGGTTATGTCTGGGGTGTCTCTTGCGATCGCTTAGCCAGTTGGTATCGCCATCATTAAACCTCGCAAAACTCCGCCCAAAATAAGAGAGCATTTTTCGTTTTTAGCCGTAAACTGACCAAAACTAATGGGATACAAGCCCCGCACTTTTAGGGCGGCTTCCTCCGCT
>CBIHQL010000078.1:0-11702 GCA_966211855.1 uncultured bacterium | reverse complement strand
CAAAGAAGTTTTGGAACGCTTGAGACAGATTCAATACTGATTGCTGCAAGCACTGGGAATAGCACTCTTTCAGCCATTCATGCTCTGCTTTCAGAGTAGGAATCTGTTTCTTCATGCTGAAAGCAGAAATCCCTTTGCCTGTTGTCTTATACGTTTGTGTCATCCCAGATAGGCAATGATTCCACAGCCATCGGGTACAACCAAAATGCTTGGCTAGCGCGATGCGCTGTTCGTCAGTGGGATAAATTCTGACCTTAACTGCTTTCAACATGCTGTTACCTTATCACAAACCCAGCAATCTGATAAATACTGAGGACATGGCGAAGTCAGTCACGCGCCTCTCATCTCACGCCAAATCGAAGATTATGGCGTGAGGCTTCCCGTCTAAGAGCTAATCTTGGCGAGAGGCGATGACTGCATAGAAAGGATCGCCTCCTGCTACACCCAGCATTTGCCAGAAGCTAGGAATTTGAGAAACGCGAGCAATCACTTCGGGCGCAGTAAAGCCAGGAACGCTGGTGAAGTAGCGCTTGACTAGCTCTACACGCTCGTCTTCGCTGCCGTCGCGCCAAATTTGAATCGCTTTTTGATAAAACATCCGGTTAGAAAAGCTGACGATCGCGAGCCCACCAGGCTTGAGAATGCGGTGAATCTCACTAAAAATCGCCTCAGGGTATTGCAGATATTGCACCGAAACCGTATTCAGCACGGCATCAAAAGATTGATCGGGCAGTGGTAGCTTGAGATCGCGGTTTAAATCTTGAGTAAAAAAGTGGTTGAGCCGAGAATTGCGGGCGAGTTCCTCTGCGTTTAGTCCGTGGCCTTCGACATGGGCAAAGGTCAGCTCATCGGGCAAGTGTGATACCCAACTGCTCATCAAGTCCAAAGCGCGGGTGTCGGGTTGCAATCGCTCTCGATAGAGGTCGGTTAACTGCTGAATGAAACCTTCGTCAACGTGTGTGACAAACCGAGGCACATCGTAAAAAGACGTGTCATCAGCGGGATCAAGTTTGGTTCGTTGGTTGGGATGAAGCACCATAATGAATTTGAGGGAGAGACCTGAATTTTATATAGCAATTTTCGGAATTGGAGCCACATTCAAGCAGGCTAGAAGATTTGTTCTTGCATCATTTGTTTTTCTTCTGCCGACAGCCCATACAAGTCATAAATGAACTGATCGATTTGGGCATCTAACTTTTGGATTTGGCGCTGAATTTTTTGTCGTTGAGCCGCGACGGAAGTCTTGCATAAACGTTTTTGCAAAGACAACATTTGCTGAACTAGGGCTACTAAAGGATTGTTCGTTAGCTCGGTCACAGGGCATGGCGGGGGGCAAATAGGCAGCGATCGCAACTGAGCCGGGCCAATGCGTAAATAACCACCCTTTAAGCAATTGCCACTAAATAAGCTGCGATAGTAAAACGTCAGCAAACGGCTATTGAGCAACGCCAACAAATAATGCAAATTCGTGGTCGTCAATAAAATCACCGTAGATTTCCCGGCTAAAAACGCCCCTTCTAGGTCGATGACACATTCCAGCATCTGAGTCATCCCGGCGACAATAATCTTCGGCTGACGAGCCTGCTGTTGGCGTTTGGGTGGCAATCCGTCGTGTCCGCTAGCAGGGATCACTGGATGCTGGTAAGACTGACCGAGATATCGCAACACTTTTTGCCCCCACAAGGCTCGATAGCGATCGATCGTGCCGCTGTTGATCACTTTGAGATCTGTAGTGGTAGGTTGCGTGGTTTCGGCAATCAGGGCTTGAATTTGGTAAGCTTCAGCCACGGTCGCCGCCCCTAAAACGGTTGCCATTGAAGCCAAAGTTGGAAATTGAGTTTGTAAGCGATCGCACAGATCTGCCCCTCGCAAACTGCCACTCAAAATCCAGGGCTTGTCGGGTTGGCTAAAGTAGCGTTGATAGTCGAGGGTTTGGGCGGCGGTGCAGGCGATCGTACCCTGAGCTGTGATATTCATCCGCTCATACTGCACGGGCGATCGCAGATTTGGAGCTTGTTTCTGAGCGACGTAAACAATCGGATACACCGCTGCTGGAAACAACGGCACCCGTGAATAATCTCGCAAGCTGAGCAGATGGTTTTGTTGGGTTAACAAACGGCGCACGGTTGCAGCGTAGGGCGCAGAGCTAAGCCTGTTGGGTACCACAAAACTCGTTAAGCCTCCGGGTTTGCAGAGATCAAAGGCTTTCTCGATGAAAATACAAAACAAATCCCAATTGCCTGTTGCAGTTTGATAATGCTGGGCACAGTAGCGCCGCCAAGTGGGGAGATGCTCAGCCATCCATTCAGAATCAACGTAAGGTGGGTTACCAATTACCAAGTCAAACCCGCCTGCCTCCATGATTCCTGGAAATTCTGTTTGCCACTGGCAAGGTTGGCTAGTTGAGTCAACTGATTGATCGAGGTCAAAATTCAGAACCTGATCGATAATCGCATTGCCACACTTGAGATTGGCACTTAAATCTCCAGTTAAATCCCCGAAATTCTGTAGCTCTGAGGAGTTAGCGATCGCACGCTGCCAAGTTGTGGCTTCGGGCGCAAAGCATTGTTGCAGCAATTGTTCTTGAGTGATACTAACGGCTTCAGCGCTAATATCCACCCCATACAAGTGATCCCGCAAAATCCGCCATCGTTCTGCCAAGGTTAACTGCCACGTCCCCTCTGCCGCTAGCTTTAGGGGCATCAGATTTGGTGCGGATATCTCACAATTTGGGCGCAACTCTAAGTAGCGATCGCGATACCAGGTCAACAAATATTGATACGCCCCTAACAAAAACACCCCCTCCCCACAAGCAGGATCGAGGATGCGCAAGGTGCAGATTTGCTCAGGTGTTTTGCCAACGACCCAGCGCCCAACGGTTTGCTCGACAATGTAATCGACCACCTCGCGAGGCGTGTAGCAAACCCCAATGGCTAAGGGAGGGCTGGCCTTGGAAGTAGCGATCGCCAATCTCTCGTCAGGGTTATTAGCGTCTGGCATGATGCTGAGCGCTACTGGCTTGATGGCTGCGTCGGTTCACCTCGGTGCGAATCGCAGTTAAAGTGTCACTCAACGCACTTTTAAAAACGTTGTAAAACACCCCTGGAGGTGCGCCTGTAGGCGGTTGCGCTTCAATGGTTTGGGTAATCAAAACTTGAGTGGGTTTTGCCCCCGGATAAGCCGCCACAGGTTCAATTTGCCATGCTCCCCGCAGCGCTTTGAGATCCCCCTCTAAGAGCCGAAAATCAATGCGCTGCTTAGGTGTTTCTACATTTTCAGTGCGCACCCGCGATCGCGTTTTGACGACTAAAACTTGCCGCACATCCACTTGCTCTACAACTTTGCGATTGCCCTGAGCTGCTAGGAGGCGACTCGAAGCGACATTGGGCAAAAATTTAGCGAACTGGTTATAGTCGGTCAATACTGACCAAACCACATCCCTTGGAGCTGTAACCAGCGTCCGCACCACATAGCGGCCTTTCTCACCTGTGACTACCACTTGACCTTGTCGGAGGGCATTTCGCTCGGTCACTGAGAGCCGATCAACGGGGCCATTAAACAATTGAGCCTGGGCTGGCTTCAGCGAGGGTGTGGCGATCGCACCAGTGATTGCAAGACACCCAGCCAGTAAGAGCGGCTTTGTGTGTCGAATAACCTGCACCTGAGCATGAGATAGAGACTGGGCGATCGCAGAAACCAAGGATGACATAAGGACAAACACGAATTTTCTTCGACCATAGCGTGTTGTCTTCAGAGATGCTAGTTGTTTGGCAATAGAGAGGGAGAGCTGAAATCGGTTGTTAGATTGAGCGCGAGTTGGAGTTCAGGGCGTGGTTTAGCGTCTTCAGGCAAAGGTTCGGGTTGTTCTTGTACGCCTGCACAATAGCGGGCATAAGTACAGCGATCGCAATGCTTGCCGGGGGTCGGTTCCCAAGCTGAATCGGCCCGTAAACGCACTGCTAGTTGGCTAACCGCTGCTGCGACTCGTTCTTTATGGGCTGGAGTTACTTCAAAACTGAGCTTTTCACCTGTCCGCAGATAAATCAAACTCAAGCGTTGCAAGTTCTGCGGGTAAGTTTGCTCTAGCGCCAGATAATAAAGGCCAATTTGTAAGTCGATCGCTTCTGGGTCAAGGTTTTTGACTTCTTTAGTTGATTTGTAATCGATTAGTTCCAAACCATCAGCCAGGTAATCTAAGCGATCGTAGCGACCTGCCAAGGTAAACTCTAAATTCTCAACTTGCAGCGACCCCTGGATTTTGCCTTCCACCGCTAGGGGCCGGGCGATCGCCGTTTGCCCTAGCATGAAATTCTCGTAATAGCGCTGCAAAATCTTTAGCCCTTCATCCGCTTGATTAGGGCTGAGACCTTGATTGTGCTGCTGCCAGCAAAATTCTAGCCACTCAAACTTTGGCAGTGGCTCGTGGTAGTGCCAATCGCGATAGATTTGTGCCAACGCTTCATGGAGCGCCGTACCTAATGAAGCCGACCCAAAAAAGGCAGCGGTTTTAATCTTGCGCTCGTAGCGAAAATAATAAGACTGCGGACAGCGATCGTAAGTTTGCAGCTTAGCGGCAGAGAGATGGTAAGCCATGAAGATGAATCGACTGATCCCAGGACTGAATGCCTAACCCTGATTCTAAGAGGTTACCCCAGCCAATTGCAGAATTCGTTGCCAATGCTCAGGCGAAACAGGCACGACAGATAATCGAGAAATACGCAGTAAGTCAAAACCCGCAAACGCTTCATCTTGTTTGATTTGAGCCAAACTCACAGGCTGAGGCAGCGATCGCACTGCTTTGACATCGACTACGGCTCGCTTAGGGTCACTCAAGGCTGGGTCTGGGTAGGGATCGCTCACCACCTCTGCAATCCCCATGGCGCGGCGCTCATCTCCGGTGTGGTAAATCAACGCTAAATCACCCGGTTGCATGGTGCGGATATGCATCAACGCCAGATTATTATTGACCCCATCCCAAATGGTTTTGCCGTCACGCTCCAAGTCGCTGTAAGCAAATCTTCAGTTTCTAAATATGTAACCAATCAGACTTTTTACCATTCTCAGTGACACAGTAGAAACATCTAAATTTCAACCCTGACCACTCTGTGAGGAGTTTGTGATGACTATGACTCAAACCAAGCGATCGCCCGTTCACCGATGGCACTCCCTCAGAGCACTACCCATTGCCTTGGGAGTGTTGAGTTTAACCTTCGCTAGTCCAACGTTGGCTCAAGAGAAAATGACACGTACCCTTACCGTTACAGGTCGCGGCAGCGAATTAGTGCAGACGACTTTATCTCAAGTGCAGTTAGGGGTCGAAGTGCAAGCCAAAACGGCTGAAGCTGCCCAAAAGGAAGCCGCACGACGCTCAGCTGCCGTCGTCAGCTTTTTGAAATCAAGCCAAGTTGAGCGCCTCGAAACTACGGGGATCACACTCAACCCCAACTACAGCTACGAAAACAACACCCCACGACTGGTCGGCTACATTGCCACCAATACCGTGAGTTTTCGCGTCGAAACGCCTCGCGCCGGCAACATTATTGATCAAGCCGTTAAGCAAGGCGCAACTCGGATCAATGGGGTGAGTTTTGTCGCTCCAGATGCGGCGATCGCGACTGCACGCCAACAAGCACTCCGAGAAGCTACCACTGATGCTCAGCAGCAAGCCAATGCGGTATTAGGAGCGCTCAACTTTACGGCTAAAGAAATCGTTGGCATCCAGGTGAATGGTGCCAGCACACCGCCCCCGATCTACAAGATGAGTTTGGCGAGGGGCGCTGCTCAAGAAGATGCCAGCACACCCGTCGAGGGCGGTCAGCAAGAAATTGAGGCCAACGTCACTTTAGAAATTAGCTACTAAAAAGTGTGGTTAAGCGATCGCCGAGCCTTAAAACTCATCGTCACCGCCATAACCACCGCCACCGTAGCCGCCGCCACCGCCAAAGCTACCAGCCTCACTGTCTCGCTTACTGCCCAGTAGCTCTAAGCGATCGACCCGAATCACCGGACGAGACCGTTGCGCTCCTGTGTTGCGGTCTTGCCAAGTCTCGAATTTCAGCGCCCCACTAATGCCAATCAAGCTACCTTTACGGACATGATCAGCCGCGATTTGGGCGGTGCGGCCCCACAATTCGAGATTAAACCAATCAGGCTGGTCGCTATTTCGAGTCTGGCGGTTAACAGCTAGGGTGAGGTTGCAAACCACACTACCCGATTCAAAAAACTTTACATCTGGGTCAGTACCAACACGACCCACCAAATTGACAAGATTCAGACTCATAATTTAGTACTTCTGTACTGTTTTATCTAGTGTATCAAAGAGGAACGTCATAACTAGATCCTCAAAGCTTAAAAATTAAATGCTGCTAGGCGATCGCTGCACAATCATCCTTACCCGTTAGGATAAGAAATATACCGAGGCAAAACATTTAATTTTTATCCTGATTCAGCCGTTAGGAGTGAGGAATCTGACTACAGATTGTCCTGAAAGCCAAGCGCGAGACTACCTCAACCTGGCTAGACTCAGGATAAAAAACGTAATAGAATCCACCTCGGCTACATTATATTCAGGCGCAGCAGCATTTCGTTTAGGGGCGTAAAAACTAGTGGGTCTCTTCAGTCGCTTTTCCTTATCTCGGGATATGGGTATCGACCTCGGTACCGCCAACACACTAGTTTATGTATCGGGCAAAGGTATCGTTCTCCAAGAACCTTCTGTGGTCGCTATTGACCAAGAAGACCGGGTTCCGCTGGCAGTCGGTGAAGATGCCAAAAAAATGCTAGGACGAACTCCGGGGAACGTGATAGCCCTTCGCCCACTCCGAGATGGGGTGATTGCCGACTTCGACACCGCAGAGTTGATGTTGAAGCATTTTATTCGGCGAGTGCATGAAGGGAGAACTTTAGTTTCGCCTCGGATTGTGATTGGCATTCCCAGTGGTGTGACTGGGGTCGAGCGTCGAGCCGTCATGGAAGCTGCATCGCAAGCAGGTGCCCGTGATGTCTACTTAATTGATGAACCTGTAGCGGCTGCGATCGGGGCTGGCCTACCCGTAGCCGAACCGACTGGCAACATGATTATTGACATTGGTGGGGGAACCACCGAAGTTGCCGTGCTCAGCTTGCAGGGCACTGTTCTGAGTGAATCGGTACGGGTTGCAGGTGACGAACTCAGTGAGTCGATCACTCAATACATGAAAAAAGTCCACAACCTCGTGATTGGGGAACGGACTGCCGAAGAAATCAAAATTCAAATTGGTTCTGCTTACCCCACCTCTGAAGTGGATGAAGCGATGATGGAAGTGCGGGGGCTGCACCTGCTCTCAGGTTTGCCACGTACAGTCACCATCAAAGGCCCCGAAATTCGCGAGAGCATGTCAGAACCGCTCTTGGTGATTGTTGAGGCTGTTAAGCGCACGTTGGAGAGAACACCGCCTGAATTGGCTGCCGATATTATCGATCGCGGCATTATGCTTGCAGGTGGGGGTGCCCTCTTGAAAGGCATTGATACACTGATTAGCCACGAAACTGGCATTGTGGTGCACGTTGCGGCTGATCCTCTCAGCTGTGTTCTCCTAGGTACAGGTCGAGTTCTCGAAAACTTCAAGCAGTTAGAGCGGGTGTTCAGCGGTCGTTCGCGGACAATGTAATTGAACGGTTGGAGTGCAGTAGCGGTCAATTGGCTCACAGGGCGAGGCGATCGCTCAAGTGGTTACCTGCCTGAGGGGAAACCTAAAAAGGTCAATCCCTAAATGTGTGCTAGCACCCTGCTGCCCTCCAAATAACCAACCATCAAACATTTCGTGTTGATCTCCGCACCAGCCCCCTGTATTTGAATCAATTGCAGCAAATTCATCGTCCGGTTATCTGTTTACCCTAAGCCCAAACCAAAATTTTTGAGATTGCATGTATACTCTGCGTCGCTGGTGGGATCGATTTGGACTCCAGATGTTACTGGTGGGGCTAACTCTTGGTACCGCATGGGTCGTACGAGAAACACAAGGCGCGGCAGTAGTTGAACTGTATCAAGGGCTCACCCGTCCTTTTCAAGTCAACCCAACCCCAGAAGAACAGATTGCCAACGCTCGCGTCTTGGAGTTGCAGCAGCGATTGGTTGAGCTAGAGAGCCAAAATCAAAAGCTGCAAGACTTGTTGGGATACACCGCCACTAAACCTCAAAAAGGAATTGTCGCCCCCGTAATTGGTCGAAGTGCTGACCATTGGTGGCAGCAAGTGACCTTAGGGCGAGGGAGCAAAGACGGAATTAAAGTCGGTGATGTGGTTGCTGGGCCTGGCGGATTGGTCGGCAGAATTACCAACGCTACTTCTAATACGAGTCGAGTTCTGCTTGTGAGTGACCCATCCAGTCGGGTGGGTGTGGTCGTCAGCCGTAGCCGTTATACCGGATTTATGCGCGGGCAATCAGGCGACAAAGCCGTCATGGAATTCTTTGATAAGGTACCTGATGTGCGCCGAGGGGATGTGGTTTCTACTTCTTCCTTTAGTCAGTTGTTTCCGGCGGGGATGCCAGTGGGGCGGATCGAGTCAGTCAATTTGAGCAAAAGCCCTGCTCCCGAAGCTGTGATTGAACTATCAGCGCCAACCAGTTATTTAGAGTGGGTCATTATCTACCCTCATCAAGTGCGTGCGCCGCAGGAGGCTGCTCAAGATGTACCTCCTACCACGGAGCCAATGGTGCCATGAAGAAAAATAATGTCTTCACTAACCTGATGAAAGGGCCTGCATTTAGTCGTGCCCTGATTAACTGGGGAGTTACGGCAATCTCAGTCTTGTTGTGCCTTCTGGCCCTGCCCATGCGTCTGCCAGGAATGGAATTGGCTGGTATTGGCCCTAACTGGTTGTTGGTTTGGGTGGTGGCGTGGAGTGTTAAACGCTCAGTTTTTCAAGGGGCGATCGCGGGTCTGGCTCTTGGCATGATTCAAGATGGCTTGACGGCTCCACATCCAACGCATGCTCTCAGCTTGATGGTTGTGGGGATGCTCACAGCCCGCATTCAAAAGCAGCGATACATCGAAGAAGATTTTATTTCAGTAGCATTGATTGTCTTTGCGATGGCTGTGATCGGCGAAACGATCACGGCTATTCAGTTTAGTTTGCAAGGGTTAGGCAGTAGCACTGCTCCCAGCTTCTGGACTTTAGCTGAGATTTGGACTTATCACCAACGAGTAGCTCTGAGTTCGGCAATTCTCAGCAGCCTGTGGGCACCGATCCTCTACTATCCTCTCAATCGCTGGTGGGAGCACTTAGGTGCCCTAGAAGCTCAGTAGCCAGACTAGGCTTGAATCAGTTGGTGGCAAGCAAGCAAATGATGGGTTGCAGATAGCAGATCACTGAGAATGTGAGTCGGTTGAAATTTCTCAAGATAGCGCTGACTGCGAATGCCACAGGTTAAGGCGATCGTCGGAACTTGGAGTGATTGGCCCGCAATAATATCAGCTTCGGTGTCGCCAATCATCCAGGCATTTTGGTAGCGTTCTTCCGGAGTGATGCGTTCAGCGATCGCCTGGGCTAACAGTTGAGTCTTCAAATCAGCGTAGTTCTGATAAGCAGCGTGCTCGTCTTGGGTGCCGTAAATTTGGCTAAACAAGTCAGCTAGCCCATATTGTTGCAAAATTTGGGTGGCTTGAGTTTGGCAGCGCAGCGTCACCAGTACTAATTGAACTCCACTCGCGCGCAGTAAAGCCAATGCCCACCGTACCCCTGGTTGCAGGCGATCTTGTTGCAGCAGTGCGGGTTGATTCACAATTTTGTTAACTTGCTGCAAGAAAACATCAATTTGCTCTTGATATAACCCGGAGCGCATCGCAATTTCGACATCTGGCTCTCGATCTTGCTTCATCTGCCAAAATTGCTCTTTGCCCAGCATTTTGATAGGTAAGGTAACACCTTGGGCTTGGTAAAAACTTTGTGTATCAGCAAGACCTAGTTGATAGGTACTGTAGTAGCGCTCTGACACATCCATGATGGGGCCATCGAAGTCACAAAAGACAGTCATTCCAGAGTGGAGAGAAATACCTGTCTGGCTTCGATATAGCTCCTGGAGATAGGCACTAGAGGCGACAAAACCTGTCATAAAAGGTTACCTGAAAGTTTCAGGCTGATACAGTTCTTCACTTTGCTTTATTAAAACATAAGTTGGGCTAGCTTGTACAAGGTCTTCTATATCTAAAGAACTTATATCTGGCATAACATCCAAGCTTATATAGTTGACAAAATGACATTTTATGAATTTGAGTGAACGCTTACGGTTTTCTGTAGATTCTGATACAGAATTTAGATGTAACTCTGGCGATTCAAAGCCAATTGTCAAGATCGCGTCGGCACATCTGCTGTCTCGGTTCTTAGCTTCACGACGAAACTTCCTATTTAGAGTGCCAACGCGATCGCTCACATCTTGTAACACAATCTTCGGGTCGCTTTTAGAGTCACACATTAGAATCAGATTGACTGGCCTGCTACAGCCTTAAATTCGCTCACCACAAGAAAAATTGGCTCTGATTGAGCCTGCCTTCTTATGAAACTGTCTATTCATTGCCCATCCTGCCTTGCGTCGATGGGCACTTTTAGTAACGATAGCAATGCTCAAGTTCACTGTGCTTCCTGTCAGCGTCAGTACCGAGTGATTTCTGGAAAGGTCTCCAAACGGGCCTCCATGCGTGAAGCTCTGCTCTATCTCAACAATCGCCTGCCCCAATGGTATAAGCGTCATTACGAATTGCGCCTGACCACTAGCGATCGCCAGCTTAAGGTTCTCAAATTTTCTATTCCTCAAGCTGAAGATCGAGTGCCCGTACACCGAGGTGACTTAGTCTCAATTTTGTATACGGCTCACGGTACGGTCTTTAAGAAACTGATTGCGATCAGCAACCACACCACAGGTAGTGCTTACACCCTACCAACTCCTGCGACCAACCTAGGTTATTTGGCTACTACGCGTGGCACTGTTGCAGCAGCCCTCGGGGTGTACTTTGTGTTGAATGGTGCCAACTTATTTTTGCTGTTGCTGCTCAGTGTGGTGGGTGCCTTTGTTTATGTCAAGCTGGCTTATACCGCTGAGCTAACGACACCACCTCTGCAAATGACTGTGCATGAGGAAGCCCGCCTACTTGCCGACCAAAGACTTCTCCAGCACAAGCATCAAATTGAGAAACGGGTAGAGATGCTGCGGCATGAGTGTCAGGCTAACCAAACCTTAATGCAACAGTTTGAGAAACTGCGGCAAAAGATGTTTAGTTTTGACGAAAAGCTCTATGCAACTCGCATCCAGCGTACCAAAAGTGCTGTCGGCATCTTAACCAAACAGAACGAAAACAATAAGCGCCTAATTGGCGAGTATGCTCGGATGGCTAAGATGATCGAAATTGAGATTGAAACGGCTCAAATTGCTGATCAGCTACCAGAGGTAGACGACTTTACAAATACCATCGTCCGAAAAATGGCAGAGCTGAAGCGAGTGGAAGAATATAACCAAAACCTGCGCTTTCAACTAGAAGCCAATGAAGAAGTCAGGCGGATGCGGGCCTAGTGATTTAACAGAGGCGGTTGACTAACCTAGAGTTGTGGCAAAGGTAGCTTGATTTTCAAAAATTGGGAAAACACGATCGAGTTGGGTTAGTTCAAAAATAATCCGAACAGCAGGAGCAATACCGCACAAGCTCAACTGGCGATTTAAGCGTTGTGAC
>CBIHQL010000077.1:0-11734 GCA_966211855.1 uncultured bacterium | reverse complement strand
AGAGCGGCTGAATTTGCAAACGTTGAATTGAACGGGAGGCGATCGCAAAACAACCATCCGATTGGGCAAAGAGAGACTGTAGCGGCTCTGCCAGCTCAACGGTTACCGTTTTTGCGCCTAGCTCGCTCACACGATTGGGTTGCGGTGCGGTCAACCAAGGCTCAACCTCAAGTCGCCCCACCTCGGCTGTAGAGATGTTGGTATAGAGCCAAGGCGTGGTAGAAGAAGTTGGAGTAGCTTCGGGTTGCCCAGGCGATCGCGTCACTTGTGGAGTGATAGCCAAAGCGTTCACTGCTGTGGAGAGTTGTCTCTGGGCTTGGCTACCAAAAGCACAAGGAGTAATGACTTGCTCGGCAGACTTAATCAACGGCAGATCTAGCGCTTCTAAAGCTCGTTCCTCGGCTAAATCAATGGCGATCGCGGCTTGAGTTGCGGTCAACATATCAGCGGCAGAAGCAAACCGACGAGCTGGCAATTTTTGTAGCGCCGTTAGCAAAACACGGGCGATCGCAGGAGGCACTTCTTTTGGCAGCTTCAGCACTTGGTTGAGGTGAGCCGCCATCAGCTCAGTCGGTGTGCCCGAAAAAGGCCGATACCCCAGCAATAGTTCAAAAAACAAAACCCCGACTGCATACAGGTCAGACGAGTGAGAATACTGACCGTAGAAGCGCTCTGGAGCCATATAGGCAGGAGACCCAGTATTACCTGTCTCCTCTCCTAATTCTTGACTGAGCTTGGCAATCCCAAAGTCAGAAATACGAGCAATCCAGCCAGTCGGTTGCGTGCTGAGCAGAATATTTTCCGGCTTGATATCGCAATGGACAATACCCCGACTATGGGCATGAGCGAGCCCCATCAGCACATCCATAATCAGTTTGATGCCTTGCCCTAGCGTGAGCTGAGCATCTGCTTCCATCAAGCTGCGTAAAGTGCCGCCCTCACAATAATCCATCACGAGGTAGCGGCCTGTGCGGGTGTGCTCTAGCGCGTGACAGGTGACAATATTGGGGTGCTGTAGGCTGAGTAAAAAGCGCAACTCACGTAAAAATTTATGGGTGGGGAAGCGCTGATGATCGAGTTCTTTGAGGGCGACTAAGCGTCCATGTTTGCGATGAGCTGCACAAAAGACTCGACCAAACTGTCCTTGCCCAACAAGTCCGAGGAGCCGATATTTAGAACGCTTTGACGATTGTGACGCTGATGGATAAGAACGAGCCAAAGAGTTTGACACAAGCTAAGTACTTCGCTAAGCGCACAGTTGTTGCATGATCTCGTCGTGACTCAACTGATTTTCTACCATTGCTTCGGCAGGCTCTAGGCGTTGAGCGAGACCTAAGACAAAGCGGTTACAGTCTGCTCCCATTGATTCGCAAGTAGTTTGCACGCAATGGAGGTCGCGATTGGTGAGTTGGCTGAAAAAGGCACCTAAGATCCCGGTTTCTAAAAAGCAGACCGGACGATTTAGCTTGGGTGCGTGCTGAGCGAAAGGTGAGTTGTGAATGTCAACGACGAGAAAGCCCCGATGTTGATAACTTTGATCGAGTTCAATTTTGCCCCAGCCGTGGGTAATCCAGCACTGTTGCAGGCATTGCAAAAACTCTACCATTGACATGTCAGCGATCGCGACTTTGTAATAGTCAGTCAATTCTTCGCAAAAGCGAGCATAAAAGTTTTTGCCCCACCAGCGCCCACAGTTAAACAGAACGAGTCGGGTGGCTTGACCTGTTTCCTTATCAAGACCTGCGTAAATGCCTTGAATCAGAGTTTCAGGCAATGCTAAAAGGCGATCGCCCCGCCGATTTTCCAGCAGCCCTAATTCTAGATCACCTTGCACGTAGGCATCAGTAGCGAAATAGTTGCCCGGAATTCGATTGTCAACCAGGAGATCAGCAACAGAAATCATACAAGCGCTCTCTAAAAATTGGCGAAGAAGAATGAGTGAAGCAATCTAACAACGTGTTTTTTTATTCAGGTGACTCCTGAGTCGCACTCAGAAACCAGCCGTTGCTTTAAGCACTAACTTGTTTAAGCAATGATTTTTGAGCGAGGAGGAGCGGCGGACTTAACAAGCTCATTTGTTGTGGGCTAAACACTTGGGTTAAGCGCTGATTGAGGAGACGATAGAGGGTCGTATCAATCTTTTGAGAATCGTAAGCTTGCATCGTGCGGCTCAACCAACCGAGCAGGCGTTCGACAACAAAAGACTCGTCATTTAACAACATTGCCATCGCACAGTAGCGTAACATCAACAGGGCATTTTTAATGCTCCGTTCGAGGGCTTCTGTTTTTTCTTGAGGCAAAGCGGCTTGTAGTTGATCCGCCACGTGTTGCATCAATTCAATCTCTTGATCGCGCAGTAGCCGATAAGCTTCCATCCGCTGGGGTAAAGACTCAACATATTGACTCAAAAGCTTGAGTTCTTCGGGTTTAAGATAGCGGTTCTCAGCCTCATCAAAGAGGGTTTCCAGGTGTTGATGCATAGGGGTAATCAAAGTAAGCAGCAATTAATTGAGAAGTCACCAAACTATCTAAAGCGATCGCAAACAGAACTTAGAAAAGATCAGAGAAATCATCCAAGGTGAGGTCATTGTTTGGCGTAGTTGGAGCTTGGGCAACCTCTGCTGAGCGTGGTGGTGAGGCCACTCCCTGACCTTCCCAATTAATCGCCCCAAAAAACTGCTGTACATTCAATGTCAGGCTTAAAGGTGCGTCGCTTCCCTGGAGGGCATTCTGTTTGAGAACTTGTACCTCTGGAGCGTGGTCTTCCCAGTTAAATGCCCCAAAAAAGGCTTTCACGGGGGTCTGCAACCAGCCCTGAGAATTGGTTTTAACAGCCGTTCCGTTTGCTTGAGCAGGTGTTAGGGTGGTGGCGCTCATCCCAGCCGATCTCCTGAACGTAAACGCTTCTCAATGTCGCGGGCCGTTGCACCTTCGTTGAGCCAGAAAGCTGCCGCATCAATTCGATCTTGTCCACCTAGCAAGAATTTGCAATAGGTTTCTCCCATGGAATAGCACTGAATTTCAATGCAACTCAGTTGCTTGCGCACCATCTCAGTAAAGAAACCTGCAAACAGACCTGCATATAAATAACAAACAGGTTTGCCGACATCGCCTAGAGAGCGAGCGACTGCTGAGTCAAATAAGTTAATAAACATGAAGCCTTGCTTGCGATCGCCAAGATCGACTTCCCATCGGCCCCAACCTTGAGAAGTAAAAGGCCACCACCAAGTTTCGAGTAAAAATAGCAAATTGGTTTGGCGAATATTTCGGTCAAATTCTTTTTCAAACCATTTCTCAAAGAAGAAGGCATCTTTTTGCCCCCATTCACAGCCAATGGTGTACATAATGGCAGCCGAGGCATCGCCCACTTCTTCTTCTAGCCCTTCAATCAGGCCGATGATGAAGTCTTCGCTGGTCAGTAGATTCTGGCTACCATTCCAGTCGATAATAGTGCCGCGATCGGGGTCGAATTGAAAAAATTCCCGAAAGCCATAGTGATTGTGCTTTTTAGGAAATTTGCGCTTGAGGGCCTCGGGGCTGTTGGTTGCCGTCACCATAAGATTCTCTTCACGAACTCTTAGAGGATCGAAATTGAAGTAGGAAAGTAGCGGTCAAGGGAGTAATGGCTCAGCATCAATTCACAATGACGAAGTGCGCCAGTTGATTGCACTCAGGGGAAAGTGCGTCCTTATTTTAAGGGGTACAGAAAATAGAGACGGCTGAGTCGTTACAATGCTTAGCTTGTAATTGAGGTCAGCGTCGAGGAGGGCTTAGGTGATTCAGGTATTTCAAAGAACCTGGTTGCCTATATCGGTCAATTTCAATATTCCCTAAAAGAGCTAGATCTAACAGCATGGTTATTCGCTGCCAAGCATGACTCGGGTTAGCTCTAGGAAGGGACAAAACAATTTTGCTTCGGTGGGTGAGAGATGTTCTTGCACTACCTCTTGCATGAGTTGATAAGTCACTTCACAACTGCGCTGAGCCCCAAAGGCTTTCATGATGGTTTGCATCCAGTACAGCAGGTGGTCGCGGAAGAGGTCGGCATCGTTACAGAGCATGGCGATCGCTGAGTAGCGTAAGACGCGAATGGTGTCTCGCTTCCATTTTCCCGTTACGTCTTCTTCCCCACTGTGCAATAAGGTAGGGTCAAGCGATCGCATGCGAGTTTGCACCTGCTGAAGAAGTTGTCCCTCTAAGGTTTGGAGCCTGCTATAAGTACTCAGACGAAGGTTGAAAGATCTTAAGTACTCGCTGAGAAACTCTAACTCTATATCTGTGGCATATCGACCGTCGGCTGTTTTGCTTAGCTGCTGTAGTTGACTAAACATCGGCAAGTCTCTCCTGAGCCACAAAACTTTGATGTTGTTACAAGATGCCCAGGCGCTTCAGCTTTTTTAACAATTCGCCACAAAAATTTGAGGCTCCTTTGATTTGCTCAATTGGCTTAAACGTCAGTGGTGTGGGGGAAATACTGCCCGACCTTAAAGCTGGTATTTTCCAGCTGCTTCAGCATTGACCGAGTAATCAGTTTGCCAACCTCAACCAAGACTTGACCTGTAATCGGGTGCAGTAAATCTTGCTCTGCCCGTCGTCCGATCAATGCCTCAATGTCTTGCAGCGAATTGATATACATACCAGGGGGCAACTCAACGATCACCCCTTCACCTAAGACGCGAGATTGGCAGGCGAGACGTGAATTGGGTTTGCAGGTCGTAATGATTTCTAAGGTGCGTTGTTCTCGACGATTCATGGGAGAGAGGGCACCCATGCCGTCTTTGACATAAACGTGGCATGTCGCGCACATGCCTCGACCACCACATTCTTTTAAGACATCTAGCTCTTTATTCAGCAAAACTGATAGAAGACTACCGTTGGTTTCAATCGAGGTTTCTTGCGCGATAGGTTCTAAACGGACGACTTTAGCCATAGTTTTTTAACCAAGTGGAGTAAAAATTGAGGCACAAAATAGCAGGTTATGACTGCAGGAGTAACTTTTTTTGGCGATCGTCTAGGGCACGCTGATTGACAATGCTAGGAAAGTCACGAATCACCTGAGAACAACGCTTGATAAAGGCCGCTACCCATTCTTGCGTCCATTCTTGTTGTTGAGCTGTGATGGGTTGGTTGGTGCTTTGGCTAATGGGGCTAGCAAACACCAGATGCGCTGAGCGATCGACCTGAAAGTTATGTAGCCAGTCAATATCGGGGCGGCTTGATTTCCAGTAATTGGTAATTACAGCAGTTCCCAAATACTGCGTTGTAAACTCACTGAGATGGTTGAGTGCTGCTAACAGTTCTTTTAGCTCAATCGTATCTTCAGCGCTGGGTTGAGGGGCCACCGCTTCGAGAGACTTTTTGGGTGCTAGACCTACTTCCTGAGCTTCTGCTGCGATCGCTTCTACCTGCTTCAGGTTGCCATTGTTTTCGACTAAGTTGGGTTGGGGTTGTGGAACTGGTGAAGATGGAACCGAGGCGGGTGCTGGGGAGTGGATACTAGAATCGGGAAAATCGCTAGCAGCAGCTTCGGAGCGTTGCCGCCAATAGTTTTGACCAGATACGGTGACATCACTGGCTAGTAATCGAAACGTAGCGATCGCTTTAGTGATGTCTTCTTGTAGGGCTGCTTTGAGCAGGTTGATTGCCCGTAAATAGTCGGTGTAGACCAAGTGGCTGCGCGCTAAAACCAGCAAAATAATGCCGTGATCTAGCTTGTAGATGTAGACTTGGTGACCCGTAAATTGAAACTCGAAGGACTCAAAACCATCTGGTGTAGTCTCGACAACTTGCCGAATGCCTTGGGCCAACGCTTCTTTCTGCTGAAAGTTGAGCGTCTGGTCTACACCACAGAAGTACGGACGCGATCGCCCATCCATTAGGGCAACACCCGCAATTCCTGGTAAATTCAGAAAGTCCCGGACAACCTCCCGCTTCATATATGCTCTAAACGCTAAGTTTATTTATCTACTGCCATGGATGGTCACCTTTTATGCCACAACGGAGTGTGGGGAGAAAACTAAATCTTTACAGACCTCACCAGTACCATCCTAGAATCCATACCATACATGCACTCTTTACCATAAAGCTCACAATCACCTAATTTCTGTTAATTTTCTGTTCATTAAGACTTGGTGCCATGAGGCTCTTTTTTCGCAGGTTTAGTCGTTATGTCTGACCTTCCTTTTACTTTGGATCAGTTACGAATTCTCAAAGCGATCGCGGCTGAGGGCAGCTTCAAACGAGCTGCCGACAGTTTGTACGTTTCGCAGCCCGCCGTAAGTTTGCAAGTGCAGAATCTCGAACGGCAACTAGATGTGCCGCTCTTTGATCGAGGCGGTCGCCGTGCCCAGTTAACTGAAGCAGGACACCTGCTCTTGAGTTATGGCGAAAAGATTTTGACCTTGTGTCAAGAAACATGTCGGGCAATTGAGGATCTGCAAAATCTCCAAGGTGGCACCCTGATTATTGGAGCGAGTCAGACTACCGGAACCTACCTACTTCCTCGAATGATTGGGTTATTCCGACAGCGATATGCTGATGTAGCTGTGCAGTTGCATGTTCATTCTACTCGGCGCACTTCTTGGAGCGTGGCTAATGGTCAAATCGACCTAGCCATTATTGGTGGTGAAGTGCCCCCAGAATTACAAGATTCATTAGAAATTATTCCCTACGCTGAAGACGAACTTGCATTGATTGTGCCCGTCTTTCACCCCTTTGCTCGTCTCAATACCATTCAAAAGGACGACCTCTACAAACTACAATTCATTGCCTTAGATTCACAATCAACCATTCGCAAGGTGATTGACCAAGTTTTGACCCGCTGTGGCATCGAAACCCGACGGCTGAAGATTGAGATGGAACTCAACTCGATTGAGGCCATCAAGAATGCTGTGCAATCGGGTTTGGGAGCTGCGTTTGTTTCTGTCTCAGCGATCGAGAAAGAATTACAGATGGGTGTGCTGCACCGTGCCAAAATTGATGAAGTTGTGGTGCAGCGCATGTTATCGGTGATTTTGAACCCAAATCGGTATCGCTCAAAAGCGGCTGAAGCGTTTATTAGCGAAATCTTGCCCCGCTTTTCTCATCACGCTCCTGATATGAAATTGGTAGAGGCAGAAACTCTAGAATCTCCAGCCCTAACGGCAGTTTTACCCAGCTCTAGCAGTGTGGAGTAATCCATCCCCGTTGTTGTGAATTGACTTGGCTGCTTAAGCATGGATCTTTATTGCACCCGTCCAGGCTGTTCCCGACCCCGCAATATTTTTGCCGATCTTGATGACACTTCAACGCTGAAGACGGTGCAGCAGAAATATTGCACGACCTGTGGAATGCCGTTGATTTTGGTGGGGCGATATTTACCGCTAAAGCTGCTGGGGCAAGGAGGCTTTGGGGCGGCTTTTTTGGCTCGCGATCGCTACACACCCACCTTGCGGCAATGTGTGGTCAAGCAATTTCAGCCGTCTGCTGACCTGAAGCCCGATCAAGTTGAGGTAGCCAAGCAGTTGTTTGAGCGAGAGGCGGCAGTTTTAGAAGATCTGGGCAACAGCCACCCGCAAATTCCTAACTTGTTTGCTTTTTTCTCGCTGACTGTGCCCAATGCTCACTCTGCAAAACCAGAAGAGTTTTTCTATCTGGTGCAAGAATTTATTGATGGTCAGACGATGGAAGATGAGTTGGCGCAAAAAGGAACGCTGACTCAAGATGAAGTGGCTGAGGTGCTGATCGAGACGCTGAAAATTTTGCGGTTTGTTCATGATCACCACTCAATTCACCGCGATATTAAGCCCTCGAATATCATGCGCCATCGCAACGGTCGAATTTACCTGCTAGATTTTGGGGCTGTTAAGCAAATTGCTTCGACTGCCGGGGGTGGAGCGAAAGGTTCGACCGGGATTTACTCAACCGGGTTTGCACCGCCTGAGCAAATGACAGGTAACCAAGTCTACCCAGCCACTGATTTGTATGCGCTAGCTGTGACCTGCATTACTTTGCTGAGTGGCAAGCAACCCACTGACTTATTTGACACGTACCGCAACACTTGGAACTGGCGATCGCACGCTCAAATTAACGATCGGTTTGCCAATGTCTTAGACCGGATGTTGTTGCCCACCCCTAGCGATCGCTTTCAGTCAGCAGAGGAAGGTATTGCGGCGCTGACTCAAAAACCGATTCAACCTAGCTCACAATCTACTCCTGCTTCTGCTCATAGCGCTTTGCCTCCGCCTCCTGTACCTGTGCCCGCTCCTGCCTCCCCGGTAGTCTCACCTCGTCAGGTTGCAACCTTTTCGGCCTGGGAGTTGTTGAGAGGTGCAGCTTTTACGGGTTTTGAAGGAGGACTACTCGCGATCGCGCTGACCAGTGTGCTACAACCGATGGCGATCGCGGTGGCTGTGTCAGCTGTATTGTTGACAATCTTGGTGGTGGCGCAAGCCCGTCGTGTGATTGAAAAGATTGATTTGCTGATCATTACAGGAATCACACTGGGGCTGATGTATTTATTCAAAGGTTGGTGGACGCTGCCCTTTTTTCCCAATATTGTGGTTTTGGCAACCTTTGCAGGGCTTTTAGCGATCGCGACTGCGGCTGTATTTCGCCTGATTTACATACTGCTCTCTCGGGTGGCTGGGCGTTAAACGATCATTGCTATGTCACAAAAAAACGAAACATTTGTCCTCTTGCTTTCCTTATTGCTAACGCTAGGGCTGCTGGGTTCAGGGGTTTGGTGGTTCTTACATCGTTCTGAAGGTGCCAGCAATGAGTGGTTCTCCTTATCAAATAGCAATACCCCAAACCGAGATAGCCTGAAGACTCGCATGAGTTGGGGTGAGCAATCGCTACTGCCAGGGACGGCTCAGCCTGCCAAACAAGCGGGTTTAAGTGCCCTAGCCGCAGAGCAATATGATCAAGCAATTAGCGAATTCACAGCCGCTCTAAAAGCCAATCGCAACGATCCAGAGGCCGTGATTTTTCTGAATAATGCTCAGATTGGCGATCGCAAGAGCTATGCGATCGCGGTGGCGGTGCCAATCAGCACTGATTTAGGTGGTGCTTTAGAAATGCTACGAGGAGTTGCTCAAGCCCAAGCAGAAATTAATCGTGCAGGCGGTATTAATGGGGTGCCCTTAAAAGTCGCGATCGCCAACGATGAAAATGACCCGCAGGTGGCACAGCAACTAGCCCAAACCTTCATTAAAAATCAAGAAATTTTGGGTGTGGTTGGTCACTATTCGAGTGGAGTGACGTTAGCTGCGGGGCCGACTTACCAAGATGGCAAATTGGTTGTGATCTCACCTGTGAGCACCTCGGTAAAACTGTCTGGCTTAAGCCCTTACGTATTTCGCACCGTACCGAGTGATTATGTTGCAGCTCGGGCTTTAAGTGATTACCTGCTGACTCAATGGCAACAGCAAAACGCTGTCGTTTTCTTCAACTCGCAAAGTGCTTATAGTCAGTCGTTAAAAGCTGAGTTTGTCACAGCCTTATCTTTAGGGGGTGGGGAGGTATTGGCCGAAGTTGATTTGGCTGACCCTAGCTTTAGTGCGGCGAAAAGCTTAGAGCAAGCCCTGCAACAAAAAGCCCAAGCAATCATGTTAGCGGCTGACACAAGCACCTTAGATAAAGCGCTACAGGTCGTGCAACTCAATCGCAAGCGGCTGAAACTGCTGGCGGGAGATGATGTCTATACCTTAAAGACCTTGGAAGTGGGTGCAGATGCGGCTGAAGGGATGGTTTTAGCTGTGCCCTGGCATATTCAAGGCAACCTGCAATCAACGTTTCCTCAGCAAGCTCGGCAATGGTGGGGAGGTGATGTTAACTGGCGCACTGCCCTAGCCTATGATGCAGCCCAAGCCCTGATTGCCGCTCTAAAGCAAAACCCCTCTCGCACAGGGGTGCAACAGTCTCTGGCAACCTCTGGTTTTACGGCAACAGGGGCGTCGGGAACGGTGAGATTTTTGCCGTCGGGCGATCGCAGTGCTCCAGCACAATTAGTGACAATTGTAGAAGGCCAGCGTTCTGGAACGGGCTATGACTTTGTGCCGTTACGAGCTAAATGATCTTAACAAGCAGTGCTCAAGACCTGAGAAGTTAGCCCAGCTAATTTTTGGGGAAAGTTAAAAGCTGTTTCAAAATCCATCTTGGGAAAGATGAAATTACCCAAGAATTTTTGAGTACTCTAAGAATAGTAGATTGGCTCAAAGATTCATTTCTGCTACGCTATCTCAAATTTTAACTTTTATAGATTCCTTAACCATCTGTAGCACAGAGGTCTGAAGGTTTCATGATAGTGAGTATTTGTGCCTCTATGTTCCATGGTTTATGCCACTTTTTTGCATGAAAATCCTGGCTTAATTGTAATTTTTGTGCAGATTCTAAGTAATTATTTCAGTGGTAGTCTGATCAGAGTTGGTATAGGTTAAAACTAGAATTAGTCTGAGTTATTAAGCCTTATTAGCTTAATAAATTAATTTATGTGTGTTGATATTGCAGAATGAATAATGCTATTTCGTCGGAACCTATATCTTTTGATTTAACTGAATCGAAATTAGCCATTCCACTTCTACAGCACGCACCTATTGGTATTTTGTATGAAAGTCTAGACGGTGCTATTTTGCGGGCCAACCCTGCCTTTTGTCGTTTGATTGGCTATAGCGAAAAGCAACTACATCACCTAGATCGGCGCGCGATCGCTCATCCCGAAGATTTTGCGATAGAGATCAGAGCAATTCGGGAGTTGGTTGAAGGGCAAGCATTGCAACGTACTTTGAGAAAGCGGTTTCTCTGTCAGGATGGTTCGTTGATTTGGACAGAGGTCACCCTATCAATGGTGGGTGAGCTGGATGCCGAAGATAGCTATCTACTGACGTTTGTGACTGATCTGAGCGATCGCCAACGAGCTGAGCAAGAAATCCAGCAGCGGCGTGAACGAGAGGCACTCCTCAGTGATATTTCGGCTACGATGCGCACCACTTTGGATGTCACGCAAATTTTCCAGGTTGCTTTACAACGATTGCGGCAAGCACTGGGTACCGATCGCGTCTTAGCTTATCAATTATTACCTGACCAAAGCGGCACTTGTATTGCTGAAGATGTCGAACCTATCTACCCAACCATGTTGGGCCAAGCCTATCCATCTGATTGTATTCCGCCGCCTTATCTAGAAGCGTACCGATTGGGGCGGATCTGGACTGTTACCAACATCGACAATCACGATCTCGCTGACTGCCATCGCATGATGTTAGATCAAGTGCAGGTGCGGAGCATGATTGCGGTGGCGATTCAACGAGCCGATGAAGCTTTAGAGCCGCAAAAGCGTACACTATGGGGTTTGTTGGTAGTACATCATTGCCGTTCTCCGAGAGAGTGGCTTCCTGACGAGCAACAACTGGTGCAGGCGATCGCTAATCAAGTTGCTATTGCTCTTGAACAAGCAAATTTAATACAACAGTTGCAACTTTACACGCAAGACCTAGAAGATCGAGTGCGCCAACGAACTCAAGCGTTAGAGCGATCGCTGCAATTTGAGCAACTGGTACGGCGACTGACAGAAACCTTGCGTAAAGTTCCCCACGAAAATGAAGTCTTACAACTAGGCGTAGAAGGTCTAGTCAACGTTTTAGCAGTGGATGGTTGCTATGTAAGTTTATTGAACCCAAGGGGCAACTCTCTGAAGATCGGCTCCGAGTACTGGCGCGATCGCCTCACCACAGAGATTTCGTCACAGAGCTTGCTGCCT
>CBIHQL010000076.1:0-11889 GCA_966211855.1 uncultured bacterium | reverse complement strand
TTGTTAGCAGTGTTCGGACACCCGTTGGCAAGGCACCCAAAGGAACGCTCCGCAACATGCGTCCCGACGATTTAGGGGCGATCGCAGTCAAGGGAGCGATCGCGAAAGTACCTGGTTTAGATGCAAGTCATATTGATGATTTGATAGTTGGCTGTTCTTTCCCAGAAGCTGAGCAGGGATTCAATTTAGGACGTATCATTGCTCAGCGGGCAGGCTTACCAGATAGCGTAGCGGGTTGTACCGTTAACCGCTTCTGCGCCTCTGGGTTACAGACGATTGCTATGGCGACCCAAGCAATTATGGCAGGTCAGGCAGATGTGATTGTTGCCGGGGGGGCAGAATCGATGAGCTTGATCCCCATGGGCGGACATGCCATGATTCCTAACCCAGAGATGATCGCCACAACTCCACAGGTGTACTGCACGATGGGGCTAACGGCAGAGAATGTGGTGCAGCAATTTCAAGTTTCTCGCGAAGATCAAGATGCCTTTGCATTGCGATCGCATCAACGGGCTATAGCAGCGATTCATTCAGGGCGGTTTGAAGAAGAAATTATTCCGGTGCCTGTTCATGAAACTCATTATGTAGATGGGAAAACACAGACGACTCAAACACTTTTGTTAATGGATGAAGGCCCACGTCCAGATACAAGTATGGAAGCGCTCGCAAAACTACCAGCCGTGTTCCGAATGGGAGGTTCGGTCACCGCAGGCAACTCCTCGCAGATGTCGGATGGAGCCGCTGCCACCATTGTGATGAGCCAGCGCAAAATGGAGGAATTAGGCGTAAAACCAATGGGTCGGTTGCTCGGTTTTGCGGTTGCCGGAGTACCCCCCGAAGTGATGGGGATTGGCCCTGTGGAAGCGATCCCAAAAGTGCTCAAGCAGGTGGGTTTGAGCTTGGATGATATTGGCCTGATTGAGTTAAACGAAGCCTTTGCGGCACAATCTCTAGCGGTCATCCGCAAGCTTGGTCTCAACGAAGACATTCTCAATGTCAATGGTGGAGCGATCGCGCTAGGTCACCCACTGGGCATGACAGGTGCTAAACTCACAGCTACAATTCTCCACGAAATGAAACGCCGAGGAGTTCGCTATGGCTTGGTCACCATGTGCGTGGGTGGTGGCATGGGCGCGGCTGGCGTGTTGGAAAACTTGATGATTTAACCGTTGTTGCAACTGGGTGAAATATTATGTATCCTTTTTCATCCGCGATCGCCCTATCTCTCGCTCTGTTGTCCTTCCTGGTGTTGGGTTATCTAGGAGCACCGCTGTGGGCTTGGTCGCTTTATGGGGTGGGGGTGTTGGCGCTATTCCAGGCACCGCTGTGGTTATGGGTAAGTTTCGGCGTTGTGGCGGTGGTTTTAAATCTCCCTCTGCTACGGCGATCGCTTTTGACCCTGCCTTTAATGAAGACAATCCAAGCCCTGCAATTACTTCCTAATATCTCTGAAACTGAGAAGGCAGCGATCGAAGCAGGAACAGTTTGGTTCGATGGAGAGTTCTTTTCAGGTAAACCAAATCTACAGCGGTTAAATAGTGAGCCGTATCCGCAACTGACACCCGAAGTGCAAGCGTTTCTCGATGGGCCTGTTGAGCAGGTCTGCCGGATGGCGACTGATTGGGAGATCCACCAACGTAAAGACCTCCCACCACAAGTTTGGGATTACCTCAAACAAGAGGGGTTCTTGGGGATGATGATTCCCCCAGAATATGGTGGCTTAGGATTCACTAACTCGGCTTACAGTGCGGTGATGGTGAAACTGGCCTCGCGATCGTTTATCCACACTGCCACGGTTGGGGTGACCAACTCCCTCGGCCCTGCCAAACTTTTGTTGCATTACGGCACCCCAGCCCAAAAAGACTATTATCTCCCTCGCTTAGCCCGTGGTGAAGAGATGCCCTGCTTTGCCCTCACTGAGCCAACTGCGGGGTCAGATGCCGCCAGCATTACTTCGCAGGGTGTCGTGTTTCGGGGCGATGATGGCGAATTATATCTCCGCTTGAACTTCCGCAAACGCTATATTACCTTGGGCGCGATCGCCACCCTAATTGGTTTGGCTTTCAAACTCCGTGACCCCGATAATCTCCTTGGCAAAGGTACAGACTTAGGAATCACCTGTGCGTTGATTCCCGCAGATACGCCTGGTGTAGTGCTAGGCAGGCGCCATGACCCAATGGGAGTCCCATTCTACAACTCTCCGATTGAAGGTCGTGATGTGGTTGTCTCTGTCGATCAAATTATTGGGGGTAGAGAGCAAGCTGGGCAAGGCTGGAAGATGTTGATGCAGAGTCTGGCTGCTGGACGAGGCATTAGCTTCCCAGCTTCCTGCACAGGCATCACTAAATTGGTGACCCGAGTAGCCAGTGCCCATGCAGTCGTCAGGCGGCAGTTTGGTTTATCCATTGGTCGGTTTGAAGGTATTGAAGAACCTCTAGCTCGAATTGGTGGCCTCACCTATCTGATGGAAGCAGCCCGCACTTATACCTGCGCTGCTGTAGACCAAGGAGAAAAACCCGCCGTGATCTCGGCGATCGCGAAATATCAATTTACAGAGATCGCCCGCAAGCTGGTCAATGATGGCATGGACATTTTAGGCGGCTCTGGGATCTGTCGTGGCCCCCGCAACTTATTGGCAAATGTCTATACCGCTATCCCCATACCGATCACAGTAGAAGGGGCGAATATCCTCACCCGTACTTTGATGATCTTCGGTCAAGGTGCGATTCGTTGCCATCCCTACATTTATCAAGAGGTGACAGCACTAGAGCAGGGAGATGTAAATGCCTTTGATCAAGCGATTTGGTCACATGTTGGTTTGATGGTACGTAACCCCATTCGCACGATCGCTCTAAGTCTCTCTAGAGGTGCGATCGCCCGCTCCCCTGTCTCTGGCCCAACAGCACGCTACTACCGCAAACTAGTCTGGTCTTCCGCTGCCTTTGCCACACTCACCGATTTAGCTTTAGTGGTGTTTGGTGGTAGTCTCAAACGCCGGGAGAAACTCACTGGACGGTTTGCGGATATCCTAAGCTGGATGTATTTAGGAACCGCCACACTCCGCCGCTTTGAAGCTGAAGGTCGCCGTGCAGAAGATCTCCCCCTTGTCGATTGGGCAATGCAATATGCGTTTGCACAAATTCAGCTAGGTTTTGAAGGGTTATTTGCCAACCTATCTATCCCCATTCTCGGTTCATTCTTCCGGGGGCCAGTGCTGTGGTGGTGGCGACTTAACCCGATTGGAACGATGCCTAATGATGAGCTAGGGGGTCAGTTAGCTCAAGCGTTAGGAGTGCCAGGAGAAATTCGCGATCGCCTCACCCAAAATATCTATCTGCCCTCGCATCCGGATGAAGCGTTAGGCCGCTTAGAGCAAGCGTTTTCACTCTCCATTCAAGCCGAAGCAGTTCTCAAAACCATCAAAGCTGCATGCCGTACCGGACAATTACCCTCCCAAAAACCAGAGAAATTGATTGATGCGGCGTTAGAAGCAGGTGTAATTACAGAAGCCGATGCAGCGTTAGTTCGAGAAGCAGAATTGGCTCGCAATGAAGCGATTCAAGTAGATGCGTTTAGCCTGGAGGAATATCAACAATCGCGATCGCTGACCCCTTGGCCTACAAACTTACAAAGCGATCGGGAATTATCAATAACCTGAACTTGGAATAAGACCCAGTTGCTTGATCATCAGAAGCACGCTATTCAATATAGTGTGCTTTTTACTTTGACTATTTTATGATGAAAGATACTTCACTCTCTAGACCTCCTGCGTGGATACTTTGCGGCCCCCTCCCGTCCCCCAATTCTGGGGGAAGCCCCCCTAACCCCCCAAAATTGGGGGGTTAGGGGGGCTAACTTTGATTCGTGCAGGAAGTCTTCTGAATTCAGTAAAAGCTGTTGAAGGCTCTTGAGTCAAAAATTGAAATATAACCGCATACCTTTGAGAAGTTTTCTATAATGAAAGAGACTTAGATCTAAGCCTTTAACTCCTTAAAACTTCCCTTCAGGAGGAGTTTATGGCAAAAATATTAGTGTTTGGAGCAGGCTCCATTGGTCTCTTCTTGGGTACTAAACTACATGCCGCTGGATACGTAGTTGAAATTTATGGGCGCAGGAAGCTAAACAATTTGCCTGAGAAGATTTTAATTAATCAGGAGGAGTATTCAGCACCTCCAAGGCTCTATCAGCTCTACCCAAATAACTACGATATCGTTTTTATGACGATCAAACTCTATGATATGCAATCGGCCTTAGAAGCTCTGGAGCAAAATAAAATTAGTTCTGAAATCCTTGCTTTCATTCAAAATGGCCTGCTTGAAAAAAGCTTCTACAACCAACTCAAAGGGCATCCTGGGTTGACAACGATGAGCATATTTACAGGATACAATCTTGTAGATAATCAAATAATAGTCACAGACAATGGCCTGGGCTGGCATGTAGAAGACACAGAATTAGGACGAAAGATTTGGGATTTGTTAAATTCGTCGGATATTCCATGCAGTATAAATGCTAACCTCTCCCAGGTCAGGGCCATTAAGATGATTTGGAATGTCTCATCTAATGCTTTGTCTGCACTCGAAAAGAAAACACTGGGAGAGTTATTAGAGGATGAAAAGCTCAAGGTAATAGTTTATGAGACTTTAAAAGAAGCTTACGAAGTCTTGAAGGATGAGTACGATTTGCCAACTCTCGAATCTATGGAGGAAAGAATTAATCGATACGCTAACCAGATGCGAAATCATTATTCTTCAATGTATCAAGATGCAATTTCAGGTAGAAATACAGAAGTTGAATTTTTTAATGGATTAATTGTCAAATTAGGTAAAGAAAAAGGAGTTCCAACCCCTTACAATCAGGATGTTTATCTTCGTTTACTAGAAAAATCTGCTCTAATGTCTATAAATTTTGAGTCACGCTCATAGAGGTCGCTTAATAGATAAGCGAATCACAATATTCTGTGGCAAAAGAAACCCCCAGAAGTAGAGTAGCTTCTAGAGGTTAGTTTGGACAGAACTGTGAGCGATCGCGAAGAGAAAGATACCGATGAGTCTCGCGATCGCTATCCTCAGAATTAGGCAGATACCTGCTTGTGACGCTTCGCTTGAGGACTGCACAAGCGGCAAACCTTGTGTCACTGTTCTCTTTTTTGCGGGAGGCAATAGTCTCGTCCTAAGGGACTGGAACTGGAACTGGAACTGGTTCTTGGGCTGCGTGATTTGCGTCGAGGAAGGTTTGCAATGCAGCGATTTGTCTCCCTTCTTGCTCTAAATAATCAAAGAAAGTGCGAGCCACAATGGAAAGCTGCTTACCTGTGGGGTAAACCACATACCAATGCCGCGCGATCGGGAAATGCTCGACATCCAGAATGCTGAGTTGACCGCTGATTCCTTCTAACGCCAAGCTATGGAGAGATAAAACAGAGATCCCTAACCCCCCTGCGATCGCCTGCTTAATGGCTTCATTGCTACCAATTTCGAGCTTTACTTTAATCGACACACCATGCCGATCAAATAGTTCTTGTACCACTCTTCGGGTGCCTGAACCAGGTTCCCGCATGATAAAAGGTTCTTCAGCGATCCGTTCTAAGGGAATATTTTTCTCGTGTGCGAGTGGGTGATTGCGAGGTGCCAAAACCACCAGCGGATTCTCAACAAAGGGATGAGCCTGCACATCTAGATTTTCGGGTGGCTGACTCACAATATAGAGGTCGTCTGCATTGGTCGTCATTCGTTCTAGAACTCGCTCATGGTTTGTAACCTTGAGGGCGACATCAATGCCGGGATAGCGTTGACAGAATGGGCCTAACAGACGGGGCACGACATATTTAGCCGTTGTAATCACTGCCAATCGTAGTTGCCCTTGCTTGAGGCCCTTCATATTGGCGACGGTCATATCTAAGAGAGACAACCGCTCAAAAATGTCACGACAAGTATCGAGAAGTTCGTTGCCAGCATCTGTGAGATACAACCGCTTACCCACCTGCTCAAACAAAGGCATACCAATTGCTTGAGAGAGTTGCTTGACTTGCATCGAGATCGTCGGTTGAGTCAAGAACAATTCTTCAGCCGCACGGGTAAAGCTACAATGACGAGCCGCCGCTTCAAAAACCTGAAGTTGGTGTAGGGTGATTTGCCGCACGCTGGTTGCTCCTTATCGCAAATGCTGATAGACACAAGTCTATCTCAAAGATAGTAGATATTATATTTTACTGATGAAACTTCTGGCAAAGTGATTTAATCATAGATTTTATGCTATGATAAGTATTCAAAATATTATCTTTTGTTTATGGAAGTTACAGCCTATGATTTTGACCATAGAGAAGTTCACTTCCCTTCCAAAGATCAGGTGGCACAATCTCGGATAGTCAGCTTCGAGGTTGTGCTTTTACCTTTAAGAGGCATCTACAGTAGCGATCGCTCTCTTATTCCTTCCTGGGCAAATCTATAGTTGGGTTCTCGGTGCATACCAGTCATGTCTCCTTTGCTTGAATTTAGCGATCGCATTGCTGTTTTAGCCACCATGCATCAAAAAGAGCAAGCGATCG
Source organism: uncultured bacterium (assembly GCA_966211855.1). Lineage (GTDB taxonomy): Bacteria > Cyanobacteriota > Cyanobacteriia > FACHB-46 > FACHB-46 > CBIHQL01. Next base: position 5,345 of record CBIHQL010000076.1, on the reverse strand, counting down.
CGCCGATTTTAGAACGAGAGCTTGGTCTAAATATTGTCGTTCCTGAAAATTTCAATACTGATTTGTATGGCACGTTTACACGAGAAAAATCTCGGCCCGGTGATCAAATTGATACCGCTAGGTTAAAGGCAATTCAAGCCTTAGCAATTACTGGAGAGACTTTAGCGATCGCCAGTGAGGGAAGCTTTGGGCCTCATCCAGAGATCCCGTTTTTATCTTGCAACCGCGAAGTTGTTTTGTTATTTGATCAACAAAATGCCATTGAGGTGGTTGGGCAAACCCTCTCGCTAGAAACCAACTACGCCTCTCAAGCGATCGCCAGTTACGCCGAGGCTCAAGCGTTTGCAGCTAAGGTTGGGTTTCCGAGCCACGGTTTAATTGTCATGAGCGATCGCGAGCCAACCAGCACATCCTTAATCTTCAAAGGATTAACGACGGAAGCTGCTCTTGATGATGCAGTAGCTCAAGCTTTATCGCAATCCTCAACAGGTAAAGGCCATCTCGAACCAGAGATGCGCGCCCTCTACAACCCCACTCGGATGAAGGCGATCGCGGTGGCAACTCAGAATTTAGTCGAAAATCTTCGTCATTGTTGTCCTCGCTGTGGTTGCCCTGGGTTTGCGATCGCAGAAACTCAACCTGGTCTGCCTTGTGCGCTCTGTGCTTCTCCTACTCACCTCACTCTGGCGGTACATTACGTTTGCCAGAAGTGTCATTTCTCGCAAGAGATATTCTTTCCCAAAGGCCAAGAAACCGCAGACCCTGGTCAATGCTTGTATTGCAACCCGTGAACTTAACTCTAAATTACTGCCTAACAAGAAGGGATAGGAGACGAAAAAATGCAGGCGATCGCAGACTGGCATATCAACGACCCTATCTGATTAACTTACGCCAAATTATCGCAGAACCTCGATATTAAGCGCTAGCTTCTCTCCCAACCACAACGATCGCTCTGTGTGGTCTCCTAAATCGTCGCCTGTCTCAGGATGGACGAGAATATTTAACCCCTCACGATTGAGCATCAACCACGGGACAACCTGACCAAATTGCTCTGGCAAGAATGCAACTTGATACATTGCTGCGGTATGCGGGCCGATGGGTTTGTCATGCCAACGTCCCAGTTGGACTTCAAAAGACGCACCCAACCCTTCGCGTACACGAGCTGCCGCCTCACGACTGGAAGGATCGAAGTAGATATGAGCATGGAAACCAGTAATTTTAGCGGTATCTTCCATTATGTTCAATCTGCTATTTTTTCTACTATACGGGCTTGATTAGCAGCTAGGGAAAACTTACATCAAGAGTGTACATAGCTAAAATTTAGAATAACTAATAACTTTAAGTCATATTTTTACTGCTCCAATCCTCAAGCATAGCAGTCCTCTATCCATGAAATTGCTAATCAGTTTTTAACGAACCTTGAAGTCAGAACGCTGTAACGCTGAGAATTTCAGGAAATAGCATTCTTGGGGTTGTTGATCCACTCAGTTCCCTTCAGCCTCACCTTTTTATGAAATACCCTGCTCAGATCACTTTGTTGCTAGGAGCTGCTGTTTTGATCAGCCTGAGTGGTTGTAATCGGGATGCTGTGGCTTTGAAACCGGCCTCCAATGCTACAGTAGACGACTCTAGCTCGCTCCAGCCACGAGAAGAGATCAAGAGCCCTGATGTTGTTGCGATCGCTCAATCTCCTGATGGCCTAAGTGAAGCGCAAAAAACATCTTTAAGTGAATTAGGCATTCCAGTGGTAATTCCTGCTTATATACCCGATGGCTTCCAAGTCTCTGATGTCATCGCCAACTCGTGTGCGGCTGGATCTCCACGAACCAACGCTTGTCGAGAAGGGCCTAATTATACTTTGGTCTATCGTAATGATCAAAATACCTGTTTGCTGATGAGAGCTGTCGGGGGTGGCATTGGGGGTGGAGCTGGCGAGTTTGAGTTCCAGACACGCACCACATTGCTCGGTGAGGTGACCATTCTCTTTGGCAAAACTTCTGGAGCCAATCAGCCTCCTGCCACTGAGCAATTAGGAGAGCTTCAGCCAAATTTGTATAGCTTCCCAGCTTCATTACAGTCCTTGCCAAGCTCCTCTCGCTCTCCCTACTATTCGCTGAGCGCAGGGGATTCCACCTATGACCAAGAGACTTACGGTTGCGGTCAAAATGTCAGCTTAACTCCGCTCGAACTGGAAAAGATTATTCAATCCTTGGTGTTGCTCTAGTGAGAGATTCCTGGTGAATCTTTTGGATACAGCAATTGTTTCAAAAATACTTACGGATCTCCCTAGTTAGCATGTATTATCCAAAAGTTTTAAGCGTTGTCCTAGCTCTTCCTTTAACAGTCGGCTTATTTACTTTACCCAGCGGTTTCAGCTCTTCACTTTTTTCTGCTGCCGCCCTGGCACAAGCCTTTCCTGATGTTAGTAGCCCCTTTGCCCAACGTATTTTGCTGGCACAGTCATTAATCGACTTTGGTTTTACAAAAGAAGGAATTGCGATCTATGAACAAGAGCTGAAACAGATGCGTGAGCAGGGAGATCGCCTGAGAGAAGCTGAATTTTTGCAAGGTCTTGGCTCAGATTTTGAAACCAGACGGCAATACCAGCAGGCATTAGTTTTCTATCAACGGGCGTTGGAAATTCATACTGGCAGAATTCTCTCTCCCGCTGACCGCTACAACCAAGTTTTGGCTGGTAGTGAAGTTGCCAACAAGATCGGTTCTCTGTATCGGCGGATAGGCCAACCAACATCAGCTTTAGCGGCTCATCAAAGAGCGCTGGAAATTGATCGAAAAGCTGAGAGTGTATGGACCGAGGCAGACACCATCGTCAACATCGGAATGGTTTACACCACTTCAGGGCAAACAGATCAAGCTCTTGCCGCCTTCAAGCAGGGTGTGGCTCTGTATGAGAAGAGTGATAGCAGTGCCGATAAAACACCTAAGCTGTTGAATCGCATCGGTTTAATTTATCAGGCTCAGGGAGAGTTGAAATTAGCTTTAGCAGCCTACGAAGCGGCGCTAAGGGCTTTGAAAGATGGGGAAGAATCCAGTCAAATTAGCGGTATTAGCGATCGCGTTTTGACTTTGGAGAATATCATCAATCTCTACCAAGCCCAGGGACAGACAGAAAAAGCTGCAACCTACACGCAGCAGGCTATGTCTGCCCTAAATGCAGCTCTGAAGGATCAAGCGGTAGAAGGGGACAATTCTCGTCAAGCTGATGTTCTGGCAGAGATTGGCGAGTTTTACCTGACAGAACGACGATTAGAGCGAGCAAAGCAGTATTTTGATCGGGCTCTGCTTCTCTCTCGGCGATCGCCTAATGAATATTCCTATAGTGAAATCAATCTGCTGGGCAGCATCGTCATAGCTTATGAAAAAGAAGAGCTGCTGGAGCAAAGCATTCCTTATAAACAGAGAGCTGTAGCTGTCTTTGAGGGAATGGGGCTATGGGAGAACACCGCGTCATCGCTGCGGGAGCTAGCAGAAACCTATCAAGTTGTTGGACAATTTAAGCAAGCGTTGGATACTTATCAACAGGCGATCGCAGTTTATCAAAAAGCTCAAGAGGAATACGGGGGACAGTCAACATCTATTGCCCGTGTACTTCAGCAGATGGGGCAGACCTATGAAAGTCAGAGACAACTGAATCAGGCAGGAAAGATTTATCAAAAAGCACTAGCGCAATATCAGGAAAGTGGCTTCTCTATGGGGCAGATCTTTGTCTTGGAGAGGTTAGCCGAACTCTACACCGCACAGGGGCAGAGCGATCAGGCGGAACGTTATGCTCAACAGGCAAAGACCCTGCGAAGCCAGACCCAGTGGAATTGAAAGATTTAAGTTTACGTCCATGATCCTCCCAGGAGGCGATATCAGGCTAATGGAAAGGTCGATACTGTTGGCGATCGCTGACTGTTTCTTATTTGAGCTGGGAGCTAGGGCTGTGAAGTCTGAGACTCAAATTTTCAAGCGACTTGCTGGATTGAATCTCAAGAACACATCAGTTGAATCGGGTTCTTAGTTATTTGGATAACAGCTATGGGAATTTTATAAACAGTTAGAAACTAATATAGAATCTCCCTTTACATAATGAAGCTCTGGCAGTTCCCTAGAAGTAAAGCATTTCCGCTACAGATCGTTCTTGTGGTTCCTTTCGTACTTCAAATTTTTGGAGCAGTTGGCCTAATTGGTTATTTATCCTTCAAGAACGGTCAGAAAGCAGTCAACGACCTAGCCGAACAGCTGATTGATCGCAACAGCGATGTGGTGAACGAACGTCTGACATCTTATCTCGCGATTCCTCAAGTGCTGAACCAGATGAATGCAGATGCGATCCGTAGAGGAACTTTGGATGTACGCGATCGCGAAACTGTGACAAAGCACTTTTGGGATCAGATGCAGGTATACAACCTGACATATACTGGGATTGGATTGACCAATGGGCATGGCTTTGGAGTCGCTCACTATGATCAAACCATCACTCGTGAGGAATGGACAGCCAACCCACCCAAAAATCTTTATAACTACGCCACAGATAGCCAAGGTAATCAGACGAAGCTGAACGCTCGTTGGGATTATGATAGCCTCAAACAACCCTGGTACACCGAGGCGATCGCAGCAGGTAAGCCTATCTGGGGAAAAATCTACACAGCAAATCTTTCTGACAGTCCCTACATTACAGCCGCTGCTACTCGCCCAATTTACGATGCGCAAAATCGTTTACTTGGCATGATTGGCACCGAAATTCATTTGCTGAAACTGAGCGATTTTTTACGCAGTTTAGATATCAGCAAAACAGGACAAGTGTTTCTGCTCGAGCGAGATGGTGCCCTGATCGCAAACTCAGGGATAGAAAAGCCCTTTGCTCTGGTCAAAGATCAGGCTCAGCGGTTGCAAGCAGTTGATAGTCCTAATCCAGTGGTTCAAGCCATTGCTAAACATATTCAAAGCTCTATTGGATTGCGCTCTATCGTTAAGGATACTGACTTTCAACTAGAGGTGCAGGGAGAACGATACTTTGTTGATGTGAGACCTTGGCGTGACGAATATGGCTTGGACTGGTTGGTTGTTACCAGTGTGCCAGAAAACGCATTTATGGCGCAGATCAATGCTAATACCCGTATCACGCTGGCGCTCTGCTTTGGTGCTCTGGTGGTGGCCTCTATCTTAGGCTTCTTCACCTCTCGTTGGATTGCCCGTCCGATTCTTCGCCTCAACCGAGCCAGTGAAGCAATGGCAGCGGGTGATCTAGACCAAACCGTAGAAGCCAGCAATATTCAAGAACTCAATACCCTCTCTCACTCCTTCAATCACATGGCGGGTCGGTTGGGTGAGCTGTTTAC
>CBIHQL010000075.1:0-11892 GCA_966211855.1 uncultured bacterium | reverse complement strand
ACCTGAATATTGGTCTAGCGCCTTGCGAATTAGGCGTTCGTTGTGGTGCTTGTCTGACTCATCTTTGCAATAAGAATCAGCCGTATCGATAAACGTAATCCCCAAATCTAACGCTCGGTGAATGGTGGCGATCGCTTGCTCTTCTGGAGGTCGGCTACTGAGTGACATCGGCATCCCACCTAGGCCGATCGCACTAATCGTTAACCCTGTTTTACCCAATTGTGTCGTTTCCATTACCCAGCGCCCTCTTAAAGTTTCTCAGGTAGCAAGCCCAAGAATTAGCTTAAGAAGATCTCCTTGCGAAGCGAATCTATCTGACGAAAGGAAATTTACCAGACTGGATGATCTGGCACTGGCTGTTGGGTTTCCTGTTCTTGTAACGACTGCCAGCCCGCTTGCCACATGGCGCGATTCTTAAGTTGTTTCGCATTCAGCCAAAAGCGTACATTCGGGTCACAGGCAGCAACCAGCTCGGCAAACACCCAATCCCCTTGATTTTTGCGATTTACAACTTGAAAGTGCCGCCAACCCATGGTTTTCTGTTGGGCAGTCCACTTTGAGCCGACTAAATGCGGAAATTTTTGTTTTTTCATCATGGCGATCGCGATAGTAAGATTCAGTGAGCCACAGGTTTGTAGCTGATTCTGTACAGCATAAGTACCTACTAAAGGCTACAATAAGCAGACAGGCCAGCTCTGTTAGCCGACTCGTCACCAGTCCTGAGTGAAGCTGACCGCCTTGACTGGATTCGTGAGTCAAACCATGACTTTGCACGGGGTAATATCACGTTTATGGCACTGATTGCATTTGGTAACAAACTCGTTCGTGATCTAGAAAAGTCAGGCGCTCTGGGCTTTTATGTTCCCCTAGAAGGTGGCTTTGAAGGTCGCTATCAACGGCGTTTGCGCGCTGCTGGATACACAACGATTCATATGAGCGCCAAGGGTTTGGGAGACTTAGCCAGTTATCTGACTGGGGTGCATGGGGTGCGTCCACCGCACTTAGGCAAGAAAGACATTCGCACTTATTTTGTGCCTCCTATTCTTGATTATCATCTAGAAAATTTACCAACTCACTCCAAAGGGCTGGTGTTGTGGCTGATTGAAGGCCATAACTTATCTAACCAGGAACTCGAATATCTCACCTTGCTGCCCACCCTGAACCCCAAAGTGCGGGTGGTGGTAGAGCGAGGCGGCGATCGCGTTTGTCGCTGGATGCCACTGAAAAACACGTTAATGGCAGCTTAAGGCTCAAGCTTGAACTTCTCTAAATTGCAGAGCGATCGCTTCGGTGGTGGCTCTGTAGTTTTTTGTGGCGATCGCGATGACGAGGACAAGCGACATATTCTAGACTGATCGCAAACGTTGATCGAAAGGCTGGAATCGTGAAAGACCGTGACTACACCTTAATTATTGACAAGAGTGGCAGCATGTCTACCCCAGACCAACGGGGTGGTCGCAGTCGGTGGCAAGAAGTCCAAGAATCGACTTTAGCCTTGGCGCGTAAATGCGAACAGTTCGACCCCGATGGCATTACGGTCTATCTATTTTCGGGTCGGTTTAAGCGCTACGACGATGTCACCTCAGTCAAAGTCGAGCAAATCTTTCAAGAAAACGACCCTTCTGGCACGACCAATCTGGCTGCGGTGCTTCAGGATGCCACCAACAATTACTTCCAACGCAAAGCCGCCGGACAAACCAAACCCGCAGGTGAAACGATCTTAGTCGTGACCGATGGCGAACCCGACGATCGCAAGGCCGTGATGGAAGTGATCGTCAATACTTCTCGTAAAATGGATCGGGATGAAGAACTCGCCATTTCGTTTGTGCAAGTAGGATCTGATGCGCAAGCTACAAAATTTTTGAAGGCGATGGATGACCAGCTAGAGGGCGTGGGTGCCAAATTTGATATTTGCGATGTTATTTCCCTCGACGATATGGAAGACATGAGCCTCTCTGAGGTTCTGCTTAACGCCATTAACGACTAAATCAGGGCGATCGCCTTCAGTACCATGGATCCCATTGACAAGTTGTTGGCTCAACTCAAAGCTGAATATGCAGACCCCACTGCTGCCCCTCCGCCTCAGCCACCTGCTCCGCTACAGTCCGCTCCGCCTCAGAGCACACCTTCAAACCCACCAACGATCCGCAAATCGGTCGGTTCCTTTGACCCGATCGACAACCTCTTGTCTGAGGTGAAAGCGGGGTATGCAGCTCAAGAAGCAGCCGAGGAGTTAGTACGCCAACAACAACTCCAAGCCGAACAACGTCGCCAAGCTCAACTTCTAGAGCAACGCCGAGCCGCGATCGCCCAACAAGCTCAAGACTGGCTTGCCAAACTCGACCCACTTTCGACTGAGGGGCTGTGGTTTGAGCAGTTTTCTGGCAAATATGCTTCTAAGCTCGAAGCCGCGATCGATTATCTGTTAGCAGCCGAGACACCTTAGCAGCAAATTTTGCTAGAACTCTCCTCATTTGGCGGTTGGCAGATTAGCATGAAGGTGTGACTAACTTTGATGATCCCTTACGCTCTCTGAGGGAGGGTCACTGGTTTAAGCTGATCTGCGGAGCCAGTTTCCAACACCTCCCCGCCGTCCGCAACTTAACTTTGGCCTATGCCCTGGCTGGCGCTGACTGCATTGATGTCGCCGCAGACCCAGCCGTAATTGCGATCGCGCAGGCCGCCCTCGATATTGCAGAACAGATTGCCGCTACAACCCAACAGGCCGATCTAAGTTTTCGGAGACGACCTTGGTTGATGGTCAGTCTGAATGACGGTGAAGACCCCCATTTTCGCAAAGCAGAATTTAACCCCGCACTGTGTCCACCCGACTGCACCCGACCTTGTGAAAGGATTTGCCCCGCTCAAGCGATTGTGTTTCACCCCGATGAAGCAGGGGTGGTCGATGCTCGGTGCTATGGCTGTGGTCGCTGTTTACCCATTTGCCCAATTCAACAAATTACCACTCGTGCTCATGTCTTTACACCCGAAGCGATCGCACCCTTAATCCTCCAAGCGGGGGTAGATGCGATCGAGATCCACACACAGGTCGGTCGCTTTGACGATTTTCAACGGTTGTGGCGAGCGATCGCCCCTTGGGCCAGTCAACTCAAACTCATTGCCGTCAGTTGCCCGGATGGAGAAGGGTTGATTGACTATCTTTGGTCACTGTATGAGTTGATGGCTCCTCTGTCTTGCGCTTTAGTGTGGCAAACCGATGGTCGTCCGATGAGTGGAGACATTGGCGATGGAGCCACCCGTGCTGCGGTTAAACTCGGTCAGAAAGTTTTAGCCGCCCAACTCCCCGGTTTTGTTCAATTAGCAGGAGGCACAAATCGTCACACTGTTGAAAAATTAAGACATCTCGACCTCTTAGCATCTCCGGGTGCCAGCTATCCTCAAATTTCCGGGGTCGCCTATGGCAGCTATGCACGAGCCTTACTTTCTCCCGTGCTAGAGCAGCTAGAACCCTTGGCAATTCAGGCAGTGACGGCAGTTCCCTCGCTAGGAGCGATCGCTGAGCCTGAGATCTCCTTCTCGGGAGCGGTTATGCGATTAGAAGACCAACCCACGCTGCTTTGGGAGGCCGTGGATCTAGCGCGATCGCTCGTCTCACAACTCAAATCTCCCGTACTTGATGGTCAGTCATTGACATACGGCATTGGTTGAGAATTTAAATAACCCTATGGAAAGAATGCAGATTACAGACGATCTCAGTAAATTGCTGGCGATTTTGCCAGATGAGATTCGCGCCCGCCTCGATCAGCATCCCAACCAAGAACATCTGATTGAGGTCGTGATGGATCTAGGCCGTCGTCCTGAGGCTAGATTCCCTGGCAAAGCAGAATATCTCTCAGAAACTCCCATCTCTCAAGCTGATCTCAACTATTGCATTGAGCGAGTCGGTGATTTTGGGGGCGATAACCGCGCTGGCATTGAACGCACCCTGCACCGAATCAGCGCCATTCGCAACCGTCGCAGCGAAATTATTGGTCTCACTTGCCGGGTCGGTCGCGCGATTTTTGGCACGATTGGCATGATTCGCGATCTAGTCGAAAGTGGCAGATCGATCCTGATGCTGGGTCGCCCTGGTGTGGGTAAAACCACCGCTCTGCGCGAAATTGCCCGCGTGCTGGCAGATGAACTCGATAAGCGCGTCGTGATCATCGACACCTCTAACGAAATTGCCGGAGATGGAGACGTGCCCCACCCCGCGATCGGTCGTGCCCGCCGGATGCAAGTCGCTCGCCCTGAGTTGCAACACCAGGTGATGATCGAAGCGGTCGAAAACCACATGCCAGAAGTGATCGTCATTGACGAAATCGGCACCGAACTGGAAGCTCTAGCCGCCCGTACGATCGCCGAGCGGGGTGTGCAACTGGTGGGTACAGCTCACGGCAACCGCATCGAAAACTTAATCAAGAATCCGACCCTCTCTGATCTAGTTGGAGGAATCCAATCGGTCACACTAGGAGATGAAGAGGCCAGACGACGGGGTAGCCAAAAGAGCGTTTTAGAACGCAAAGCTCCTCCCACCTTTGACATTGCAGTCGAGATGCTAGAGCGGCAGAAGTGGGTCGTGCATGAAAACGTCGCCGATACTGTCGATAATCTGCTGCGGAATCGTCAACCCACCCCACAAACTCGCACTGTCAATGAAGCAGGTGATGTGGTAATTACCCACGAGGCTCCCAATCCTCCGGCGGAATCTGCCCTACCCCCCAATCGGTTTGGCAGTGCGGCGGCGGGCGTAACAGGTTGGCGATCGTCTGGACGCATGACCCCATTACCCAGCCCCGATTTTGGTGGTAGAGGTGGGCGATCGCGCTCATCCACCTTAACGAGCAGCCCCAGCACTTCTTCGCCTAACCACGAGTTTGAGCAGTTGTTGGATGCCTCATGGCAACAACCCGTTGCACTGACCGAATTTGGCAACCATACAGCCGAAAGCAGGTTTAGCTCAACAGGGCCAAATGGGGAAGATTTGCCGTTGCATGTCTACCCGTATGGCATCAGTCGGCATCAACTCGATCAGGTGATACAAACACTCAATCTCCCGATCGTACTTACCAAAGATATTGATGGGTCAGATGCAGTCTTGGCATTGCGATCGCACGTCAAAAACCATGCCAAATTGAGAAGCATGGCGAAAGCACGGCACATCCCCATTCACACAGTTAAAGCCAATAGTGTGCCGCAAGTCGTGCGGGGTTTACGGCGACTGCTCAATATGGACGATCCCGGCATGCCTGAGGTCGCCGATATGAGTCTGTTCTATCGCAACGGTGATGAGGACGAAATTGAAGCGTTAGAAGAAGCGAGATTAGCAGTTGAACAAATTGTGATTCCGAAAGGACAACCTGTGGAGCTACTGCCGCGTTCTCCCAAAGTGCGCAAGATGCAACATGAATTAGTCGAGCATTACCATCTCAAATCGACGAGCTTTGGAGACGAACCTAATCGTCGTTTACGCATCTACCCTGCTTAGCATCAATTAGCATCAGCAAATCCATAAAATCGCACCTAACCCCCAACCTCTTTCTTGTGTTCACTAGAGAGGAGTTGGGGGTTGAATATCTAAAAATTCAACTGATGAAGAATTTACGGTTATGGCACAGGTTTCAAGAGATTATTTAGACAACTAATCTTTCAACGACTTGCAAGAGTTGGCTCTGCTCAAACGGTTTTGTCAAATATTCAGTCGCACCAGCTAGGCGACCTTGAACCTTATCAAAAAAGCTATCTTTAGCAGTCACCATAACAATCGGCAACTGATTGAACTGAGGGATACTGCGCACAGTTCGACATAGCTCTCACCCCTCAATTTCTGGCCTGGCAACATCGAGCAACAAAATTGAAACTTGCTCATGATAGATGAGATTTAAAGCATCTCTAGCACTTGCAGTTGTCAAAACCTGATAGCGATCGCACAAGGCTGATTTGATCAGATCTTGCATGACAGCACTATCATCTACGACTAAGGCAATTGGCAAACCATTTGGCTGTGGCGACATATAAATCTAAACGAGAGAAAGCTACTTAAAGAATTAGCTGAATTTATAAAAATCACTAAAGTTTCTTGCGTCTCTCAACAACCACAAACTATCAATTCAGAAATACACAGAATGGCTATTTAGTCTTACTAGAAAATTTTGTGTTTGCAACAATTTAGGTCACAAAGTAAGACTTCACAAACCATTCTGCGTCAAGCTTCACTTCAACTAAATTAGAAATTCCCACACACGTCATCTAAATCACTCCTCTTAAAGTTTCTTAATTAGAGCTTCATCAAGTACCTCTAGCTCAGCCAAGTTTGACCTCGCTCACAAGATAGTGCGATCGCATTTCACATTAAATGTGATCCCTAATGTAAAAACGTAAGTCGGATTTGATCCTGCTATCAACTTCTTGGGCACTCTAAAGAAAGGTTTGGAAGCTCACTCAACTTAGCTGAGAAGCTTTTCAGAGTTGGTTTTGGTAAACAGAGCATACTCCCTTCCACCTAGGACAACCAGTGGTATTTCAAATTATGGAAGCACCCCTTCCCAACAACGAAGCCGAGCGATTGATGGCTTTGAATACATATCAAATTTTAGATACTGAGCCGGAAGCGAGCTTTGATAATCTAACCCATCTCGTCGCTCAAATTTGTCAAGCTCCTATTGCCTTGGTAAGCTTTGTTGACCAAGATCGGCAATGGTTTAAATCTAAAGTTGGCTTAGAGACGACAGAAACTCCTCGTACTCTTGCTTTCTGTGCTCATGCCATTTTGCAGTCCGATCTCTTCGTTGTTGAAGATGCGCTTCTGGATCTCCGCTTTGCCGATAATCCACTCGTCACAGCAGAACCTTTTATTCGGTTTTATGCAGGTGCTCCTTTAGTGACGGCTGAAGGGTTGGCCTTGGGGACGCTCTGTGTGATCGACTATGTACCTCGGCAGTTAAACAAAACTCAAGCAGAAGCACTACGAGCTTTAAGCCGACAAGTAGTCAGCCAATTAGAGCTACGGCATAACTCTAGAATGCTGTCTCAAGCCATTAGCGATCGCCAAAACGTAGAGGAAGCGCTCGATCAAGAGCGTGCCTTGTTAGCTAACGTCCTAGAAACCACCGATGAGCTAGTGCGTAACTTTGTCTCTACGGTGCTCGATACTTCTAATGCCTTGGTCGTCGTTTTAGATGCCCAAAACCAAATTGTTCGGTTAAATCAAGTTTGTACAGCAACGACAGGGTTCGTATTTGAAGAAGCGAAAGGGAAACTGTTTTGGGATGTCTTTATTGCCCCAGAAACTACGTTGCAAGCCCAAGCAGCCCTTAAGCAACTACACAACCAGCAAATTACCTATGAATATGAAAGTCGTTGTGTGACCCAAAGCGGAGAGGTACGCATTATTGCCTGGTCGCATAGTGTACTACGCAACAGTAATGAATCCCTTAAACATATTATTTGCTCAGGTATTGATATTACTGAACGCAAGCGAGCCGAAGAAGAGCGCGATCGCTTTTTTACACTTTCGGTTGATATGCTGTGCATCACTGATTTTGAGGGATATTTTAAGTTTCTTAACCCAGCTTGGGAGAGAGTCTTAGGATTCAGCCATCAAGAATTGCTATCTCAACCTTTTCTAGACTGGGTTCACCCTGAAGATTTAAAGATAACAGTTTCAGCTCTGCAATCTCTGGCAATCGGTAGTGAAATCGCTGGCTTTGAAAACCGCTATCGGTGTCGTGATGGATCTTATAAGTGGCTATCTTGGAATGCCACACCCTTTGCTGAGCAGGGTTTGGTATATGCAGTCGCGCGTGATATTAGCGATCGCAAAGTAGCCGAAGCTCAAATGCAAGAAACCCAGATGTTTTTGAATTCTATTGTCGAAAACATCCCCCATATGATCTTTGTTAAAGATGCCAAAGATCTAAAATTTATTAAATACAATCGTGCTGGCGAAGAGTTGCTAGGTCTCTCTCGTAGCGAGCTATTGCACAAGACAGCTCATCACTTATTTTCTCAAGCTGAAGCTGACCTTTTTGCTGCCACAGATCAAGAAGTTTTAGAAAGCCGCAGCCCCGTAAGCATTCCTCATGAAACAATTCAGACTCGCCATAAAGGTAAGAGAATTCTTCATACTCGAAAAATTCCTTTATTTGATCCTCAAGGTGAACCTCAGTATCTATTAGGTATTTCTGAAGATATTACCGATCGCAAACGGGCAGAAGCTGCTTTGCAGGAGAGTGAGCAGCAATATCGCCTAGTCGTTGACAATATTAAAGAAGTCATTTTTCAACTCAGCGAAGAAGGGTACTGGACATTCCTTAATCCTGCTTGGACGGAAGTGACTGGGTTTTCTTTGGGTGAGAGCATTGGCAATTCAATTTTGGAATATTTGCATCCTGAAGATCACTCAGAGTATGCAGGCTTACAGCAAGTATTAGCCGGAAAAGCCAAGAGTTTTCGCCGCGAGCTGCGATTTATTACTGAGGCAGGCCAACTGCGGTGGCTAGATGTCTATGCCCAACGAATGCTAGCTCAGAACGGCTCTCCCTTAGGGATTTCTGGCACGTTGAATGATATTACCGAGCGCAAGCAAGCTGAAATAGCACTCCGGGAGAGCGACGCCAAGTTTCAAAAGATGGCGCTAAATATCCCTGGCATGATCTATCAGCTGATTCTTCATGCCGATGGTTCAATGGTGTTTCCTTTTGTCAGCCCTGGTTGTCACGAGCTTTATGAAGTAGAGCCCAGTGTCATTCAACAAAATGCGGCGGTGGTGCTGGAGATGCTTCACCCCGACGATCGCCACAACTTTTATGTCTCCTTAAGACTATCGGCTAGAACCCTACAACCTTGGAGTTGGCAAGGCCGATTTATCTTATCTTCCCAAACAGTGAAGTGGGTACAAGTGGCTGCCCGTCCCGAAGCCCAACCCAACGGGGATATGTTTTGGGATGGCATGATGATGGATATCAGCGATCGCAAATGGGCAGAGGACGAACTACAAAAGTCTAATCAACGCGTCGCCAAAATCTTAGAGAGTATTACAGACGCATTTTTCGCCCTTGACCGAGATTGGCGCTTTACCTACCTCAACGCCCAAGCAGAGCAAATTCTTGATCGCCAACGCGATCAACTGATTGGGCAAAGCATCTGGGAGCAATTTCCCGAAGTTGTTGACTCGCAATTTTATGACGAGTTTCATCAAGCTAATGAGCAACAAGTAACGGTTCACTTTGAAGCGTTGTTTCCTTCTCAAGACAACTGGTTTGAAGTCCAGGCATATCCTTATCAAGAAGGTTTGTCGGTTTATTTCCGTGATGTCACCTCTCGTAAGCAAGCCGAAGCTGCTTTGGTTGAGCGATCGCGACTCTCTACTCTCAGCGCCGAAGTTAGCGTTGCCTTGGCTCGGGGGGGCAGTCTCCCAGAAGCGCTCGACTGTTTCGTGAATGCGATCGCTCGACAGCTTGATGCTACTTTTGTGCGCATTTGGACGTTTAACTCAGAAACCAACTTACTAGAGTTACAAGCGATCGCTGGGCAACACAGCCATACTGACGACTTTTCGAGTCTAATTCCCTTAGGGATCTCCATTATCGGTTTCATTGCCCAAAATCATGCTCCCTATCTCACCAACGATGTCAGCAATGATCTGTGCATTGGGGCGCAAGAGTGGATTCGTCAAGAAGAACTCACAGCCTTCGCTGGATATCCCTTAATTGTTGAAGAGCGGCTCATGGGAGTGATGGCATTATTTAGTCGTCAGTCTCTCACAGAGGCAACCTATAGCTCGTTAAGTTGGGTTGCTAATAGCATTGCTGTCACGATTGACCGAGCTTGGGCAAGAGAAGAACTGCTCAGTCGGCGCGAAGCTCTAATGCTGCGTCTAGCCAACCAGATTCGCAACTCTCTAGACCTCGATACCATTCTCGAAACTGCTGTTACCGAAATTCGGAGTTTACTACGCATCGATCGCTGTCACTTCCTCTGGTGCTGGCCCCATCCAGAGCAATCAAGTTTAGCCATTACACACGAAGCCAAACACACGGCGCTACCCAGCTTGTTAGGTGACTTTCCGCCCAACCATATCGAAATCATTGTTCAGCAAATTCTGCAATTGGAAGTGGTGCGCATTGATGATGTCGCCAATGACTCTAGCATCGACGTTGAGTTGCAAGGGCTGCTGACTCAGTTCGACATCACCTCACAACTGCTCTTGCCGCTCAAAACCCGTTCTGGGCAGTTTGGCGCGATTGTTTGTAGTCATGCCAGTGGCCCTCGCTCTTGGCACGAAAGTGAAGTGGAATTACTCCAGGCCGTTACTGACCAACTTGCGATCGCCATTGACCAAGCCGAACTCTATGCTCAAACGCGGGCAGCGGCTTTTGCGGCTCAAACCCAAGCCAAACAACTGACTGCCGCTTTGCAACATTTGAAGCAAACCCAAACCCAACTCATCCAAACCGAAAAGATGTCGAGCTTGGGGCAACTCGTTGCGGGTGTGGCTCACGAAATTAACAACCCAGTTAACTTCATCAGTGGCAACTTAGTCTATGCAGATGACTACATCCAAGATCTGTTAAAAGTCTTACATCTCTATCGAGAACACTATCCAGAGCCGATCGCTGAGATTCAACAGCTCATTGATCAAGTTGATCTACCCTTCTTAACCGAAGATTTGCTGAAAATACTCTCCTCTATGAAAATGGGGGCTGATCGCATCCGGCAGATTGTCTTGTCTTTGCGTAATTTCTCCCGCCTAGACGAAGCAGACATGAAGCCTGTCAATATTCATGAGGGTCTGGACAACACCTTATTAATTTTGCAAAACCGCCTCAAAGCTTCTCCAGATCATGCCGGGATTCAGATCAAAAAAGAGTATGGTTCTTTGCCGTTGGTTGAGTGCTATGCAGGTCAGCTCAATCAGGTATTTATGAACATCTTGAGCAATGCCATCGACGCGCTCGAAGAATATAACCAACCCGGCCTGATCACGATTAAGACCGAAATCTTGCCAAGTCTTGACCACCGACCTGATCAAGTGCTGATTCGCATTCAAGACAACGGGCCAGGTATGAATGAATCAGTTTTAGCCCGTTTATTTGATCCTTTCTTTACCACTAAGGAAGTAGGCAAAGGTACGGGCTTAGGGCTATCAATTAGCTATCAAATCGTTGTGGATAAACATGGTGGAACCTTGAAGTGTCTTTCTACCCCTGGCGAAGGTGCAGAATTTTGGATTCAAATTCCGATCGCACCTCCAGCAGCGTTGCGGCCCGCAGAAGCTCTAATCGCTGAACAACCTTAGATCTTGTGCTGACTTGTGTAGGAAATACATCAATCATGGTCTCAACTAACTCTCAAGGTCTAGAAGCTATTACAGAGCTGATTGCTAAGCAAACTGGTCTCCATACCCGCCCTCAGGACAAAGCAGCACTCTGCAAGAAACTACTGGCTCGAATGCAAGCACTCCACTTAGCTTCGCTGACAGATTATTACCATCTCCTAGCAACCTCTACCCCTCGTAGCGATCGCGAATGGCAAATGCTAGCCGTGTTGCTGACAACTGGCGAGAGTTATCTATTTCGCGATCAGGGCCAACTTACTTTATTAAAAAATAAACTCCTACCCGAATTAATTAGTCACCGTCTAGTAAGACAACGACAAGAAGGAACTGCCAAACCTTCTCTCAAAATTTGGAGCGCAGGCTGCTCAACAGGCGAGGAAGCCTACTCACTCGCGATTTTAGTTCAACAGCTCATTCCCAATTTAGAAGCATGGGATATTTCTATCTTAGGGACTGATATCAACCCTCAAGCCATTCAAAAAGCTAGCCGGGGTCTCTATAATTCTTGGTCTTTTCGCACCATTAGCCCAGAGCTACAAAGTCAGCATTTTCAC
>CBIHQL010000074.1:0-11911 GCA_966211855.1 uncultured bacterium | reverse complement strand
CGGGGGGTTTTGGGCGGGAGGGGGGGGCACGGTTTGTTGCGCTTTGTACCAAAGCCCGCGGATTTGCGGATTTTCGCCCGGCGACCCCCCGCTCCCACCCCTAACAAAAGCGACCGCAACTGTTCGCGAACTTAGCCGACGACTTGCAACCACTCTGCATCAACCTCCGCAATCACTATCTGCAAGCCCGCCGCGAGTTAGACAGCCAACCCCGTGCGATCGATGCGATGAAAGCCCGTGAACTGGAGCGCTTAGGCCACGAACTCAAGCAAATTGGAGCCGATTTCTGTCAGGCCATTGCTCTGGAAGTAAATGCGATCGCTGGAGATGTCACTAACACCACGTTTGAAGCCGCGTTCATTAAGCTGAAAGCCCGGATGGTCAGCCGTTTAGATGAGTTACTCAACACATTCTCGGTGGCAGATGCTTACAGTCGGGCAACCCTTAGCCATCCGCGCAATGCCACAGCGCCGTTGATGGCGATTATGGTGGAGGCGTTTTACTACTTGGCGAATGAGCTAGAGGAAGTTTTGGTCGAGGCTTCGCAAGCAGTAGTCACCAGTTTCTTCCAATATTTGATCGAGCAGGTGCGTAAGTCAGACTACTATCGGCGGCTGTATCGCTTGCTGGGCAATGATGGCGGCATTGAACAACAACTCAAGCATCTAGAAACCCAAGTGCGGCACGCGATCGCCAGCCAAGCCAAAACCGAGTGCGATCGCTATGTGCGGGAGACTCCCCAGTTTTTTGGTGACTCCCCGTTCTTTTTCCAGTTGCGGCAAACGTTGCAACAAACGTCACAAGGATATGACTGCGAAAGTATGGCTGAGGCAGAACCTGCAATTCGCCAATTACTGAAGCTCGATTTTGAACCGAAAGTGTCGGCAACGATTCGGCGGAATTTCCGGCAAACGCTCAACCAAACGCTGAAAACTCACTTATTACCAATGGCTGAGCAGCAAGCGGATGCAATTTTCCAGCAATACGATCATGCAAGGGCTTATTTAGAGCAAACGCTAGAGAAGGAAGCTGAGGAAAAAATTCTCCGCAATCAACGGCTCCAAGTTGAAATTGATCAGAAAATTGCGGCTTATAACGCAGCAGTTGGGGCAATTAATGCCTGTTTAGAAGCGATGCAATTACGCGATCGCCAACTCCCCCAAATCTCAAACCCCGATCTCGATCAAATCTCAACTAATTTCTCAAACTCAGAGCCATTTGAGTTTATTTCTTCAGACGGCAATATAACCAACCCTGCCGAAACTTCATTTACTTGATGTAATTAAACACCGTAGGGTGGGCACTCTCCACCCTATAGTTCACTTTTGCGATCGATTTCAGAATAAAAATATGAAAGAACCTCAAGACCTCAAGAATTTCCACCAAAAAGACATTATCGCGTTTGACTCTCAACTGTTTAAGGTAGAGCAACTATTTGAAGCAGTTCAAGACTCATTTAATTCAAGTGATACTGGCTACTATCTTCAGAATGCTTTGGCGCACAGACAAGTTCCAATTAATGCTCGGAGTTTTAGTTCAGCCTATCAAGAGGAACAGGGTGAATGGTGGTTTGGCGAAGGTGGAGAATGTGAGGTTCTTAGACCTGGTTCTCAAGGTTGGCAAAAAGGGAAGATTAGGATCAGGCTTAAAGTAACTCTAGAGTTTTGTCCTGATGAACCTGAAACAAATCAGGAGGGGTCACCATTAGATGATATTCGTCAAATGATTAGTGAGTAAATAGTTAAAACTTCTTAAATTATCGCTTGTGAGAAAGACAGAAATATGGAATACAACTCATTTTTTCAATCCCTCGGAGACAATGATGTCTTCTCTTTCAGTAACACAACTATGTGTAGAGTTGGCACTATCAAGCAGTCACTAGACTCAACTTTTAATGGGGATTACATACCAAATACAGTAGTCAATGCACTAGAGTCTTCTAGTATTAGAGGATGGAGTCTTTACAACAAGGAAACTAAAGGGCTTGAAAATCGGCTTTGGATGACAGAAGGCAAAAGTTGTGAAGTCTTAAAAGTAGGTGCTCAAGATTGGATAAAAGGTCGTCTCAAAATTAGAGTCATTATCGAGTTTGAGCCAGAAATCCCTGAACCTACAGCATCTACTCTCGACGATATTCGTCAGATGATTAGCGAGTAATCTGAAGCGTAATGTCTAGACGACGAAGACGAGTGATTCCTTTCAGTTTGAATAGTTTCCAATCAAGTGGTGAATTTTTTATGGATGACAATTTTCAAGAACTCGATGTTCAGGCTTCGGATCGAGATGCAGCTTTATCTTTTCCAAACTCCATGTTTAGAGTTGGGGAGTTTGTTGCCAAAGTAAAGGATACATTTCATGTTAATGGGCATAATGCTTTAGTTAACTCACTAAATCAAAAAGGAGGAATACCGTCCAACCTAATAGATTGGTTTGAGCGGGGAATTGATTGTGAAATCTTAAAGCCAGATGCTAAGGGATGGAGAAAAGGAAAAATCAGAATTAAGGTAAGTGTAGAGTTTTGCCCTGAGCAACCCGAAGAATTAGTTGAAAAATCTGATTCAGTAGATAACAAATCAGACTCTTCTTTAGATGATATCCGTCAAGCGATCGCTGAGAATGTTTAAGACGAAACTAGCGAGGAATTTATGAGCAACAAATTTGAGCCTTTGCAATCAGGCGAAGTTATAGCGTTCAATTTTGATGGCGATGACGATGAAAGTATACAGTATGATGGGATTTTTAAAATGCCCCCGACATTTAAAAAATCTGAATTAGAAGAAAATATCAAAGATCTCTTAATAGGACTTAACAGATATTGTATTGACGCAAGCACAATGCTATTTAATGAAGGACTGGGTTGTGAAGCTCTAAAGTTCCAATCTCAAAATTGGCGGAAAGGAAAAATCCGAGTCAGAATTGAAGTTGATTTTTGTCCTGATGAGTCTCAGTCATCAACCAGTGAGTCTGAAATCAATCAAAATTCAAATAATCATTCTCTAGACTCATCACTAGATGATCTTCGTTCAATAATTAGTGAGAGCTAAGTAAATCAAAATTTCTATTTATGGACAACAAAATCAATCTTGAAGACATTGAAAGCAGTGTTTTGCATGTAGAGTTCGAGGGCAGTAAATCACTTTTTTCTTCAACTACTTTCATTGTCAGTAAATTAATACCACTTATCAAAGCAGGCTTTAGAAGCAATGTTACTCAAGATGAAAGGGAGGCATTTTTTGATAAGGGTGTAGATTGTCGGCTGTTAAAGCCTGGAGCTGATTGGCAAAAAGGAAAGCTCAAGATTTCGGTTGAGTTTATCCCTGATGACCTTGATTCACCGCTTGATGATATTCGTCAGGCGATCGCAAGTGATGACCCATCCACTTAGAGACAACTATCTGACACTACGAATCAGTGCGAAGTTGCCTAAGAATTTGCGATCGCTTTTCGTGCCACCACTCATCCGTCATGCAGGGCAGTTCATCACCATCTAGCGTTTCACTCAATAGCGATTCCAACGCCTTGTGATCAACCCGCCTTTGGTCTTGCTTAATCAGGCTCTCAACGTAAGCGCTCGGAGTGTGGTAGCGACCCGAGGCCACTTGTTCTTCAACAAACTCAGCAATCGAGTCAGATAAAGTGATATTAAAAGTGGTCATCAGCCATTACCTCTTATTGCGATCGCCATTAGAGTTGTGGCAAAAGTTATTTTTTAATGTGGCTCCATTCTTCCTGATGGCTCAGTAAACTTCCTCTGTCTTAAGAGCGATCGCGTTACAGCAAAATTTAACCTCGGCGCTAGAGATTCTTCTGTACAAATCAGCTTATGACCCACGACTGATTAAGTAGGTGAATAGGCTTGCCACCATAAACGTAAAAGAAGCGATTTGTAAATGCAGCGATCGCTCGTGCGTAAGGAGGGCAAAACCATGATTCCAGCGTGGATGGTCATTGGTGGTATTACTTTCATCGTGGCGTTGGGGGCAGCTTGGATTCGACCCCGCGATACCCAATGGGCAGAAAGCTTGCGGCGGCCTCTGTGGTTATTTTTTGAACCTTTAATTCCGTTTATTTGGACTTTAATTTTTAGCTGTGGTGCAGCTTCAGCTTACTTTATTTGGCAGCGTGAACCTGGCAGTTTATATACCTGGCTACTCATGGGTTTATATCTGCTCCTCGAAGTGATTACCGTGGCCTATATTCCCCTAACTTTGCGGCTCCGAAATGTCAAAGTTGGGGTGGTACTTGGTGGGGTTGGTGTAGTGTTGGGTGTTTTTCTCGCTACCGTGATCGCGCCGCTATCAGCTTGGGCATTGATCCTGCTTTTGCCCTATCTCATCTGGAGCCCTGTCGGCACCTACGCCACCCTCGAAATGATGCGCCTTAACCCGGATGCAGCTCACTAATCTTTCCTGCGATCGATGCTGTCTAGCTGCTGTGGCTGTCACAATCGCTGACATCGGCAAGCGGGGTTTCGACCTAATAGGGGAGCGGCATGATCAAGTCTTGGATGGTGATTGCGGCAGTGACGTTTTTGATCGCGATCGGTGGCAGCATCATTCGCCCTCGCGACATCAAATGGTTTCGTCAGTTGCGCCGTCCCAGTTGGTTGACCTTCGAGCCTGCCATCCCGGTGATTTGGACTGTGGTGTTTGTCTGTGGCGCTTGGTCAGCCTACAACGTCTGGGAACACGACCCCGGCAGCGATCGCACCTGGTTTCTCATGGGGTTTTATATCTTGCTCGAAATCGTCACGATCGTTTATCAACCGCTGACTTTGTGGACTCGACGGCTCAAGCTCGGAACCGCGATCGGGGGGTTAGGCGCAGTTTTAGGGTTCATCTTAGCGGGGCTGGTGCTTCCGGTAACGGCGATCGCGAGTGTGCTCCTCCTTCCCTACCTGATCTGGAGTCCGATCGGCACTTACGCCACTTGGAAGCTAGCTGAGTTAAATCCTGAGTCTGCTTGACCTTCAAGATTTCTGAAGGCGGATAGATCATTTCGGTCAGAACGGGCGATCGCTGCTATCCTAGCTCTGGTGATTTGAATTTGTAGACTGTAGGCAGACAAAGGCGATTAGGCAATTCGTTGCTCCTCCAGTCCTGCTACTACCACCGTTCTCTAGGGAGAGACTGTCATGACCCGCGCCATTATGGAAACCGAAAAGGGCACCATTCATCTTGATTTGTTTGACCAAGATGCGCCCGGTACGGTGAAGAATTTTGTAGACCTCGCCAACAAAGGGTACTACGACGGCCTCAACTTCCACCGCGTCATCCCCAACTTTATGATCCAAGGCGGTTGCCCTCATGGCACAGGTATGGGTGGCCCTGGCTATACCATCAAGTGCGAAACCGCTGGCAACCCCAACAAGCACGAAGCTGGCACCTTATCGATGGCTCACGCAGGTCGCGACACGGGCGGTAGCCAATTCTTTATCTGCCACTCCCCCCAACCCCACTTGGATGGCGTTCACACCGTCTTCGGCAAAACCAACGACATGAATGTGGTCAATGCCATTCAAAAGGGTGACAAGATTCTGTCTGTGAAGATCGAAGCTTAGACAATTCAAACCTCTCCCCAAACCCCTCGCCTTGCAGAAGAGGGGCTTTGAATTAATCTTGCTCCCCTGCCCTGGTAGGGAAGGGGTTGGGGGTTAGGTCTCAAAGTAATTTGTACTCAGCCAGCCAATCTCTTGTGATCTTGCCTTGCCGCGTCTTCTCTTCATTACCGAGCGTTTTCCTCCTGACTTGGGAGGGGTTGCCACCAGTGCCGGACGCATCACTCAAGCTCTTTGTCAGCTAGGGCTAGAAGTTGATGTAGTCACTTGGAGTCGCTATCTGCAACCTGGCGAAGTCTTGGCCCCAGAAGTTACAGCGATCGCCACCGGAAAATTGCGGGTACATCGCTTGGGGCTATATCGAGCGTGGGATATGACCATGCCCCACACCTTGCAAGTTTTGGATTGGCTACACCAAACTCATGCTTACGACGCGGTTTGGGGTCACTATGGGTTTCCGGCAGGGTTTCTGGCGGTGTGGTTTGCCGAGATGCACCAACTTCCCAGCACCGTCAGCGCTCGCGGCAACGACATCGATCGCCTGCTTTTCCCCCCTGGTGATTTTGCCCGACTTCAGTGGACTTTAGAGCGTGCCACCGTCTTAACCGCAGTCAGCCAAGATTTACAACGCAAAATTCGCTGCTTGTGCCGTCGCGATGACACCATCTTGCTGCGAAATGCCGTTGATACCGAGCAATTTGCTCCACACTTACAGCGGTTTTCAGGTGAATGCACCACGCTTGTAGATTTTGCAAGCCCCCTAAATCCCCCAATTCTGGGGGACTTTGATCTTGATCCCCCCCAGTTTTGGGGGGCTAGGGGGGCATCTTCATCCGCGATCGCCCCACTACGCACTCAGCTAGACATCACACCCGAAGAAGTCGTCTTGGGTTTTGCAGGTGAACTACGCGAGAAAAAAGGCCAGCAATTTCTGTTAGAAGCGTTGACCACCGTCCAAGCTCAGCGTCCGGCTTGCTTGTTGATTATTGGTGAGGTGCGACCTGCCGAGCAAGCCATCTTGCAAACCTATGCGCTTCAACATCCCGAAGCCGCTCAGCGCATTATTGTCACCGGGCAGCTACCTACCCCAGAGCTAGTCGCCCAGCATTTGCAGTTATGTGATGTTTACTTGCAACCCTCTCTGTGGGAGGGCCTACCCAACGCGCTACTCGAAGCGATGGCTTGTGGCTGCTGCTGTCTTGCCAGTGATGCAGGGGGAATTCCTGAGGTGATTGAGTCTGGTCAGAATGGTTTCTTGGTGCCGCGATCGCAACTCAATTATCTGGGGGCAATGGTGCTGGAAGTGTTGGAGCTAGATCCTGCCGACCGCCAACGGATCGGGATTGCCGCCCGCGATCGCATCCTCCATCACTACTCTCTAGAGCGAGAACAGCAGGATCTTCAGGGCGTGATCGATCGCTTAATTCCTAAAGCCTCGTAAGCTGCGACTAATGCTGCCCCGGCTCGTTCCCAGGTATAAAACTCCTCAACTCGCTGTCGTGCTGCAATCGCTAATTTCATCCGCAAAGCCGGATCGCTGCGTAACTGCAACATTGCATCTTTGATGGCCTTCGCTGAGTTAGGCTGCACCAGTAAAAAATGTTCGCCGTTACTACCCAACTCTTGCACCACAGGCAAATCACTGGCGATCACTGGAGTGCCTGTTGCCATTCCTTCGAGCACCTTGAGAGGACAGCAGCCTTGGACTAAGTTGCGATCGTTCGGAGTGAGCGGGGCGGCGATCGCGTCTGCTTGGTGCATCAAGTTCACCAATTCGGCTTGCGAGACAGGCTCTAGAATTCTTACCGAGTCTGCTACCCCCAACTTTGCGGCTAAGCGCTGTAGGTTCATCGCTTGCTGACCCCGATTTGGCCCCACGATCGTCAATTCTGCTGCAAAATCTCGTCGGTATAGTGCCAGCGCCTCGATCGCTAAATTCACCCCTTGCCAAGCGCTCAGCGTCCCGAAATACAGCAGGTGAAAGTTTGTAATTTCGGTGGAAGCATGAGAAGGGCGATCGCGAAAAATCGTCAAATCCACACCATTCGGAATCACACGAATTTTAGCTAGGGAGACACCTCGACTCACCAAATGGGCTTGGGTGACACTACTAGGAGTGACAATTAAATCCGCTGCTTCTAAACAAATTTGCTCCTGAGCCAGCAATTTCTGCATTAACTCGCGATCGTCAGCCACCCCTGGATAGCGATATTTCAACTCGATCGAGGGCAGACCATTCACCTCAAAAACCAGGCGATCGCAGAGTCGAGCTTTGTGTTGAGCGATCGGCAACCCTTCAAAAATTGAGCGGATCTGCACCGCTTCATAACGCCGTCCTTGCCACCACTGCCCCAAGCGATCGCGAAAGTGCATCACCCGATTAATCAGCGTGTTACCGATCGCAGGTAAAGCCGTGTGCTGCACTCCAGGCCAAGTCTCCTGTTCCGGGATGACCTCATGAGTCGGCGAAACGGTAACCAAATCCACCGCGCCAACGCTCTGAGCCAACGCTTGAGTAAACGCCGCGATATGCACCGCTGCCCCCTTCGGAGCCGGAACCGTATCAAACGAAATGTAGGCGAGCTGAGCAGGAGCCATCAGATTTTTGCAGAGATTGCCATAGCATCACGTTTGCAGCGATCGCGGTCAACCCCCTCCCCCGCATTTAGCCCAGGAAGCAGATGGGATAAGATAACGAAGCACACGTGAACAGTAGCGATAGGGAAAATCCGGTGCGAGTCCGGTGCTGTGCCGCAGCTGTTAATAGAAAGCTGAAATTGCGGGTCTGGTAGAGTGTTTCAGCTCTCTTCAGCCAGAATGCCTATCGACTACTTTTTCACTCACTTCCTGCGTTGCACAGGAAAGAGGATTTGATTCATGCTAACGACCGATTCCACCTTGCTCAGCTCGCTCGATGCAGCAGCTTCAGTAGAGCCGTTACCCCCCTTACCCATTCAGCGCCCCTTACTCATGGTCGGGCATGGCAGCCGGGACGAAGATGGTCGCCGGAGTTTTCTAGAATTTGCGGCTGCTTACCAAGCGCTCGATACGTCTCGTCCCGTTGTGCCCTGTTTTCTAGAGCTAACCGCCCCTTCAATTCAAGAAGGCGTTGATCAATGTGTGGCGCAAGGCTATAGCGAGTTTTCGGTGCTGCCGATTTTGCTGTTTGCAGCCCGTCACAACAAATTTGATGTCACGAATGAACTCGATCGCGCGAGACAACGGCATCCCCACCTGAAATTCCACTACGGGCGACATTTTGGGATTACCCCCGGCATCCTCGATCTGTGGCGATCGCGTCTCGCCGAACTCGACCAACCCCAGTGGAACCCTCAAGGCATCAGCCGAGAAGATACGGTTTTGCTGTTTGTCGGTCGTGGCGCTAGCGACCCCGATGCTAACGGCGATGTCTACAAGATGGCGCGCATTCTCTGGGAAGGCAGCGGCTACAACACGGTCGAGACTTGCTTTATCGGCATTACCCACCCCCGACTCGAAGAAGGCTTCCGACGGGCACGGCTCTACAACCCCAAGCGGATTATCGTGTTGCCTTACTTCTTGTTTACGGGGCTACTCGTCAAGAAGATCTTTGATATCACTGCCCAACAACAAGCAGAATATCCCGATATTTCTATGACTTGCCTGCCCGAAATGGGTTTGCATCCCCAGTTGTTCTCGATTTTGCGCGATCGCGAGATCGAAACTCAGCTCGGTCAAGTGCAGATGAACTGCGAAATGTGCAAGTTCCGGCTAGCAGCAGTGGCAAATGGTACGGGGCATCATCACGGGCATTCTCATGGGCACGATCATGGACATGGACACTCTCACGATCATGGGCACTCTCACGGGCATAGTCATGATCATGGGCACGGTCATGGGCATAACCACGATCACCCCGCAGTTGACCCCTATGCCGAACCCACTCAGTACCACCAAAGAATCTGGCAGGTACCTTAGGATTAGACCTAGAAAAGCCTGACCTAACCCCCAGCCCCTTCCCTCGTAGGGAAGGGGAGCAAGATAAGCTCATAGCCCCTCGCCTTGCAGGAGAGGGGTTTGGGGAGAGGTCAAGCTTTAGCAGATGCAATTTAAAAATCGAGAAACCATGTCACAAGAGTTTGCGGTGGGCGATCGCGTGCGGATTGCGAGTTTGCCTCCTTACATCAAAACAGCAGACCCCATGCCGATGCTGAGACCTCCTCAAGTTGTTTCTGTGGGCGAGGAAGGCACAATTTTGGCACGGCGACCGGGAGGTTACTGGGCGATTCGGTTTACCAATGGCAGTTTTTTGCTCGATAGCGAGTATTTAGAGTTAGCAATGAGCCAACCCAGTACCGCTACGGCTGCTGTGGAAGATGCCCCAGATACGCCAGACGCTTAACGGACAGCAGGCTTGGCAATCTCGCGCACGTAAGCCGCTGGGCCAACTAGAGAAACGTAAGGGGTATTGAAGTGTCGTTGAGCAACTTCTTGGGCTGCTTCTGCGGTCACCGCTGCAATATCTGCTTGGAATTGCGCGTCAAACTCAACTCCCAGACCTAGCGTTTCGTACCAACCTAAAACTTGAGCAATTTGAGAGTTGGTTTGCTTGCCCAGAGCATATTGACCCAAAATCTTGTTTTTGGCAGCTTGCAACTCTTCGGGGGTGAGGCAGGTGGTGCAGAGACGTTCAACTTCGTGCTGCAACCCTTCGAGGGCGATCGCGGTGTTTTCGGGTGCGGTGCCCATATAGGTGACAAACTGCGATTGGTCGCGCCGAGTGGGATAAAATGCTGAAACTTCGTAGGCTAGACCCCGCTTTTCTCGCAGCTCCACAAATAATCGGCTTGATAGACCATTGCCCAAGTAGGTGCTCAGCAGTTTCAACGCCGCATAATCAGTGTCTAGCTCAGAACTGCCTACCCGCTGCACCGACGGAGCCAAATATCCTAGCATCACAATTGACTGCTGCGTTTCTTGGACAGTTGCCAACCGTTGCGTCTGAGCCGACACTACAGGCAGGTCGAGCGTGGGTAAATCTGTGTTGGGGGCTTGCCAATCGCCCAAGGTCTGCTCTAGTATGGCGATCGCTTCGGCTTGGGTGTTCCGACCAACCAAGCTAATGATGGTGTTGTCAGGGCGAAAATAAGTTTGGTGATAGTGTTGCAGGTCAGCACGTGTTAACTGAGCGACCGTTTCTTCGGTACCTAAGGCAGAGAGGGCATAAGGATGGTCTTGGTACATTGCCTGCCGCAACTGCTCCATCGCGATCGCAAACGGCTGTTCTTGCTGAGAGCGAATGCTTTGCAGGGTGAGCCGTCGTTCTAATTCCACCTCGGCTTCGGGGAAGGTCGGCGATCGCAACAATTGACCTGCCAACCCCAAGATCTCAGGAAAATCTGCTGAAACGGTTTTGAGGCTGAGTAGAAAATAATCGGTGGCGGCATCAGCACTCAAGCCTGCACCGACCGACTCAACCCGCTCGGCAATTTCTAACGACGACAATTGCTCAGTGCCCTTGGTCAACACCGCAGAAACCAGATGAGAAAGTCCTGCTTGATGAGGTTGCTCCCATAAGCCGCCTGCTCGTACAAAGATTCGAGCTGCAACAATATCAGCGGCTGGATTTTCGACGACTAATATCGTTAAACCATTCTCTAAAACGGTGCGTTGAACACGATGGTTTTGCAGAGAAGGGGACACACGTTGGCTCACGAGCAAAAATATCCTTTGTTTCTAAAAAAAGATTTTAAGAGTTGCGGTCGTTAAATCACCTGACCTGAGCATCTAATGATAGCTCCAAGGTAAAAGGCGATCGCGGGATGCACCACAGCAGCAGTGAATGGTTCATCTACACCTGCTCAATAAACGGGTTTGAGGATGGTGGCTGCATAGTGGTAGGGCGATAGGTATTGACTCGCTAAATGTTGCAGTTCCTCAGGTTGAAAGGCTTGAATGCGTTGAGGATACGTAACGGCAACTTCAGCTTGAGCAATGGTGTTGTAGTAGCCATAAAGCCCTGCGAGTTGACCTGGAGTCTCAGTTGAAAACGCATAATCGTTACACAACAAGCGCTGACAACGAGATAGCTCTGGCTGGCTAATGGTCGCCGTTTGCAGTTGGGAGAGGCGATCGCAAATAATGGCTTCCACGCGCTCCAGGTTTTCGGCATCGAGCCAAGCACTGATTGTAAACAAGCTGGAATCTCGTTGTAGCGAGAAACTACTGTGGATTCCTTGCACCAGTCCGCGTTCTTCTCGTAGTTCGCGAACTAAGCGCGAGGTACGACCGTCAGCCAACAACACCGACAATAAATCTAGACCGTAAGCTTGTTGTAGTTGCTCTACCCCAGGGCCAATCCAAGCCATCAACAGC